>CAKOWF010000030.1 GCA_934122215.1 uncultured Bacilli bacterium
TATTTCAATTTATTTTTTACTCCTTTTGAACCATTAAATGTACTTAATATATTGCTTTCAAAAGATGTTACTTTATTAGTTTTTGCTTTATATTCTTTTATTCCTAAAGTAATAATATCATCTAATAATGTAGTATAGTCTTTTCCAACAGCTTTCCATAAATAGAATGCTAGAGAACCAGGTATTATGTTTGGTTCATTTACATATACCTTGTCATTTTTATTATCTATTAAAAAGTCTATTCTAACATCACCACTTAGGTTTAATGCTTTAAATGTTTTAATTGCTAAATCTTCTACTTCTTTTTTTACACTATCTTTTAATTTTGCTGGTATACGCATTGATGATGTTGCCATACTACCAGATTTTGGACATTTAGCGCTATTTTTAATACCACTTTTTTTAGATCCACTTCCTAAATATTTATCACTATATGTTAGAAAAGCATTATCTGTCATCATTTCTGCTATAGCAGAAGTTTCTGCATATTCATAATTACCTAAAACACTAATATTTACTTCTAATAAATTATCAATTACTTTTTCTACCAATATTTTATTATCATATGTAATGGCATCTTCTATAGATTTAATTACTTCTTTTTCTGTTTTTGCAACACTTATACCAACACTACTACCTAGATTAGCAGGTTTTACTATTACTGGATAACCTAATTCTTTAATATTTTTTAGTATTTGTTTTGAATTTTCTAGGTATTCACTATCAAAAAACCAAGTATATTCTGGTGTAGGAATATTAGATGCTGTCATAATTTGTTTTTGAATAACTTTATCTTGCCCTAGACTAGAACCTATTATATTTGATTCAGCATATGGTATACCTACTAAATCTAAATATCCAGCTACACTACCATCTTCAACACCTTTACCATGTACAAGTGGAAGTATTATATCTATATTTTCAATATCTTTTCTAAATAGACCATTGATTTTTTGTAATACAAAACCTTCTGTTTTTTTTGTTAATACAACTTTTTTAGCATATCTTTTTAAATTGTCAAAATCTTTGAATACTTCTATATCCATTAACATTTTTCCTGTATACCAAGTTCTATCTTTACTTATATAGATTGGTACAACATCATATTTTTCTTTATTTATATAACTCATTGCTTGACATGCAGTAATTATACTTACCTCATGTTCTACACTGTTTCCTCCAAATATTACTCCAACTTTAATTTTCATATTTCCACCTCTACTTCATGTCCTCATTAAATATATCTGGTAAATCATTTTCTAGCAATACATAAGTTTCCTTATCAGCTAATCTATTAAATAATGGAAACGCTAACTTAACATCATCTAATATATGAATTTTTGATTTTGGATATTTTTTTTCTATTAATCCATCATATATAGGTTTTGTTTGTTTTTGACCTACTAATATTACTTCGTCACAAACATCGGCAATCTGGTTACCAAATGTTTTATTTATTTCATATTCTTCATTTCCCATTTCAATCATACCAGGAGTTACTATTATTTTTTTACCCGGCATCATATTTAATACATCAATTGCCATTTTTGATCCTACAGGATTTGAATTGTATGCATCATCTATAATATTTATACTACCCATTTTTTTTAGTTCTAAACGATGTTCTACTGGAGTTACTTTTCTAACTCCCATTATTAATTTTGAAACACTTATTCCAAGATTATATCCTAGAGCTATACCTGCCAATATATTATATACATTTGCTTTTCCTAATAATTTTGTTTCAAATTTATATTTTTTAGAATCTCCTTTAAATGTTACATCAAAAGTTGTTCCATCACTTGTTAATTTAATGTTACTTGCTTTTACATCAGCATCATTATCTATACCAATCCATACTATTTTTACTTTATTTTTTAATTTATATGATACCTGATATGGATCATCAGCATTTAGTATACCTATTCCATTACTAGGTAAAGATTCTATAAGTTCAAATTTACCTTTTTGAATATTTTCTCTACTTCCAAAACTATCTAAGTGAGCAGTTCCTATTGTTGTTAAAATACCATATGTTGGATGTACTAAATCACATAATTCTTTTATTTCGCCTTGTTTAAATGCTCCCATTTCAGCTATAAATAAATCAGTAAATTTATCTAAATAATTATTTATTGTTATTATTAATCCTACTGGTGTATTAAAATTTTTAGGTGTTGGTAAACTATTGTATTTTACATTTAATATATCATTTAATATATTTTTGCTGCTAGTTTTTCCATAGCTTCCTGTTATACCAATTACCTTTAGATTATTCATACTTTTTAATTTTTTGATTGCCTTTTTTTTGAAACCATTATTTATCATTTTTTCTACAGGTTTGTTTATTACATTAGCTATATATACAACATAGTAATTTAGATATATTAATAACCCAATTATTAAATAATATATGTATAAATTTGTTTCTTTAAATATTAAACTAAATACTACAATTGGTATTATATATAATATAAAAGTTGTTACTAATAATCTTTTAACTCTTTTAGTAAAAACCAAAGGTTTTTTTGTTTGTTCTAATTTTGAATTTCTTAAGTATTTTAGAGATAATATTACATAGAATATTACTACTAATATCATTCCTAATTTACCATCTAAATACTTTATTATAAAAAATAGTATAAATAATAATTCAATATTCAAAAATATTTTTTTTAAGTTCTTGTTTATCCATTTAATATATCTGTTTCCATCGTTATACCAATTTTGTTGTAACATATGGAATGATTTTTTTGTTTTTAAATACATATATACCATTAATGGCAATAGTGACACGATAAATTTAATTAACATAATTCCTCCTAATTAAGAAAACTTTTAAGTATATTAATAGTTTTCCCTAAATCTTCTAAGTATGCATAATGGGTTAATCCATCATAAACAACTAATCCTGCATCTTTCATAATACTTTCTAATTCATATGCTTCTTCAATACTTACTGCTTCATCATTTGTTCCCCATATTAATAAAGTTGGTGCTTTTACTTTTTTTGCTTCTTCTGTTATGTCCATGTTAACAGTATTTACTAATATTTCTCTCATTATTGGACTAGCATTTTTATAGTCAGTTGATCCTATATGACTTTTAGCAAAATTTTCTAATTTGTTTAAAATTGGAACTTTTTTTAATGTTCTTAATGTTTTTAATTTTAAACTATCTTTTTTTATTTCTTTTTTATATGGGCTAGCAAGTAATACTAATTTTTGTACTTCATATTTACTAGCATATAATAAACATATTTTACCACCATATGAATGTCCTATTAAAGATACATTTTTTAATTTTAATTTTTTTATTAAAGTATGTAACATTTCTACATAGTCATTTACATTCCAAGCATTTTTAGGTTCTTCACTTTTTCCAAATCCTGGTAAATCAATAATTATTACATCATGATCTTTTATAAATGGTTTAGCTATTGGAAGCATCATTTCTATATTTTGTCCCCAACCATGTAAAAATATTAAAGGATTATTTCCACCTTCATTATATCTTTCATAATTTACTTCTACGTTGTTTATTAACATATCTTTCACCATAAACATTATATCATATTTTTTTACTATAATATAAAAAAAAAACACTTTTTAAGTGTTTATACATTAAATTTTTTTGTTTTTGTTACAGTTATTGGACTTTCTTCAATCGTAGAATTCCAATTTTTACAATCTGTTTTTGGTAAAAGCATTGTTTTTTTACACTTTTTACATGTTACTATTCTAAAATCCGAATTATCATAATCACCTTTTATTATATGACCGTCATTTATTATATAGTATCCATTGTTATCAAATTCTAAGTGACCACAATATTTTTGATTTAAATTATAATAATTTATCATTATGTTTTCTATTTTTTCTTCTATTATTTTTGATGGTAAATTATTAATTTCAAATATTGATAAAATTTGAATTTTTTCTCCATTTATAGTTTTATCCCAATTTATATCATCTGTTTTTAATAAATTTATTTGTTTACCACACGTTGGACATATTATAGTTCTAAATTCTGCATTTTCTTTAGTTGTATTATAGATATCATTATTATGGCACTTATAATATCCATAATCAAGATAACAACTATGACTACATACTTCTAAACTACTATTGTATTCATTTATTAATTCACTTAGTAATTTTTTTGCTTCTACATCTTGTCTTTTTACTGCATACTCTAAATTTCTTTTTTTTCTAACTATTTGTTCTATATTCATATATTTTCCTTTCTATTTTTAGGGAACAAAAAAGAAGTCGAAACTTCTTAAAATGAATCAATATTGATTTTTACTTTTTTAAGGTTATTGATATAACTTGATGCTTGTACTAGTGTTCTAATGGCATTAGCATTCATACCATTTTTACCAATTACGGCACCCATATCACTTGAATCTACTAGCACTTGGATGGTAATGTAATCTTCTTCATCATCGAATTTTTTTACAGATACCATATCTTTTTCTTTTACAATACTTTTAACTAAGTATTCTGTTAGCGCTACTAAATCCATATTATTTACCTTCTTTAGTCATTTTTGATTCATGGAATTTTTTCATAATTCCTTGTTTACTTAATAAATCTCTTACTGTATCAGTTGGAATAGCTCCGTCATTTAACCATTTTAGTGCTACTTCTTCATTTACTTTTACTTCTGCTGGTTCCATAATTGGATTATATGTACCTACAATTTCAATGAATTTTCCATCTCTAGGGCTTCTAGAATCTGCTGCTACTATACGGTAAAATGGTCTTTTTTTAGCTCCCATTCTTTTTAATCTTAATTTTACTGCCATATAAATGTCCTCCGTTCTTATTCATTCTAACATAAGTATATTATGTTGTCAACCATTTTATGTTAACATTTTATTAAAAAATGCAGTTTTAAATAAACTGCATTATTTGTATATATCTATAACTTTATTTTCTAGACTTGATATATCGTTTGGACTCATGAATAATATAACCGTATTTTCTAAATTTTTAAATAAATCGTAATCGTCTATTTTAATCAATTTACCATTTTTTAATTTATCTACTATCAAATTACTAGTTACATTAGGGTAGTCTTCTTGTTTTTCACGTGCAGGATGAATATCTAATACATAAGCTTCATCTGCAATGTTTAGTACTTCTGCTAAGTCGGAAGCAAACTCTAAAGTACGAGTAAATGTATGAGGTTGAAAAATAGCTAATATCTTTTTATTAGGGTATTTTTGTTTTACTGCTTTAATAGAAGCTTTTACTTCATTTGGATGATGAGCATAGTCATCTATCACTACATTGTTTCCTACTATAGTTTCACTAAATCTTCTTTTAGCTCCCTTAAATGTTTTTAATTCTCTTGAAACTTCTTTAAAGTCTAATCTTTCATAATAACAAACACTTATACATGCTAAAGCATCTAGTAACATATGTTTTCCATATAATGGTAAATCATAAGTACCATAATAATTTCCTTCAGCTTCTACTTCGAAATGAATTCCATCTTCACTATATTCAATTTCTTTTGCTATTATGTCATTATCACTATCTATACCATAATAAAATACTGGTTTATTTATATTTAAAAATCTTGTATATTGATCATCCCCACAAGCTATAACCATATTTTCTGTTAATGAAGCAAATTCCCTATATGCATCAATTACATCATCAATATTTTTATAATAATCTACATGATCTAAATCAATATTAGTAATTATTGCATAGTATGGATGGTATTCTAAAAAATGTCTTTTGTATTCACATGATTCTAAAACAAAGTATTCATTTTCTTTATTAGCAAATCCTGTTCCATCACCTATTAAATAATTTGAACCAACTATATTATTTAATACATGAGATAGCATAGCAGTTGTTGTTGTTTTACCATGACAGCCTGCTACACATATACTTTTAAATTTTTTAGTTAAACTACCTAACATTTCATTGTAATTATAAATTGGAAGTCCTAATTCTAAAGCTTTTTTTATTTCTACATTATCATCATTAAAAGAAGCTCCTCTTACTATTTTCATTCCCTCTTTTATGTTATTTTCATCTATTGGTAATATCGGAATATTAAGTTTTCTTAAATTATCTTCAGTGAAAAAGTGTTTTTCAATATCACTACCTTCTACTTCGTAACCTAAGTCATGCATTATTTGCGCTAAACTACTCATTCCTGAACCTTTAATACCTACAAAATGATACATAATTATTCCCCCTAACTAATTAAACTAATAACAAATGGTCCTAAAACTAATAACAATATTAATGGAACCACAAATATAACTGATATAATACTTATTTTATTAGGTATTTTATTTATTTCCCCTTTTATTTCTAGTAATTGTTTATCTCTTAAATATGAAATTTGATTATTCATAGTTTCTAATATACTATTACCAAATACGTTGGTTTGAGTAATATTTAATAGAATATTATTTATCGTTTCACTTGGAATTCTTTTTTTCATATCTTCTAAAGTTTCTATTAGAGTCTTACCAAACTTCATTTCAAATAGAGCTTTTTTAAATTCTCTAGATAATTCACTATCTACGTTAAATACTGTTACTTCTAATGAATTTTCTAGGTTCCTACCTGATTCTAAGGTTAAAGTTAAAATTTCAAAGAAGTATAATGCTTGATGATCTAATTCCTTTATTCTATTTTTTATTGGCCTTTTTATTAATATATAATGAAATCCATAATAATATATAACACTAATTATTGGTGCGAATAAATATCCTAAATCTGATATATATAAACAAAGTAAAAATATGATTAGTGTTGTAAATATTCTAACATTTATAAATGTTATGGCATCCATATGGCTTTTTTCTCCTAACATTTTTATACTTGCTTCAATATTTTCTATTTCTTTTTTTCGATATATTTTTCGAAGTAATGAATTATTCATAAATCACATCCTTACTTTCATAATCTTGTTTACCATAAATATATATATTATATATAATATTAAGATAATACCCATAAATATAAATCCAATAGTTGTTGTATAGAATGGTTCAAAATATCCTGGATTAACTAAACTAATAAATAAAATAAAGAAAGCTGGAACTAGATATAAAACAGTTACTATTATTTTTGATGTTCCTGTTAATGACGCTAATTCTAATTTTAGTTTTTTCTTATTAAATAAATTTTCTTCTATTGATGAGAATACTTTGATTATATTACCACCAGTTCTATTTAATACTGATAAAGAAGCTGTTAAATATGCTATTTCATCTAGTTTTACTCTTTTATAAAATCTGTCAAATACTACATCTATTTCTAGTCCAAAATTTAATTCCATATATATTTTTTTGAATTCTAATGCTATTGGTCCTTCTAATTCTGTACTTACTAATTCTACTGCTTGAGTAATGCTTCTTCCTGATTTAAATGCATTATTCATAACTGTTATTGCTTGTAATAAATCATTTTCTAATTTATTCCTATATATCTTATATTTTGATATATATATTATATCTGACAAATAGAATCCAAATATAAAAGGAATAATACACTCATAAGAACTTATCATTTCATATCTAAATATTTTTGCAAATATAGCAACTACTATAAATAAAATTCCTACCATAAATTTGTTTGCAACTATTTCTAGTCCATTATCATAGTAATCTTTATATAAAATAGTATATTTTTCATATCTTTGACTATAATTTGTTAAAAATACGGATTTTTTTAATATATTTGAAATAAAAACTAATATTTTTTTATATATTACATGAAAATGTTCAAATAATGATGTTTTTTTATCTTTTAATGGTTCTAAACTATACTTATTGATTCTTTTTTCTAAACTATAACTATGTCTAAATCGAATTATTTTAACCACTATTGATAAAAGTACTGCTAAAAATATTATTTGTATTGCATTTATACCTTTGTTAGTATTTTCTATTACATTTATAGCAATATTTTTAGTTCCTATATTTCCAGCATTATCTGATACTGTACAAGTTAATGTTTGAATACCAGTAATACTAAAATCAACTTCATCAAAATTACATTTCATTTTACTAGTTATATCACCATCTAATGTATCATATGCTCTTATATCTAATTCTGATTTATCAGTAGTATAATTTTCACCTTTTTTTAATTGATATACTGTTTTTGAATCTTCTGAAATTATATATGGTGCATCTAAATCTAATTTATATGTACCACTTTCAATATTTGAAGTTTTATTATTTGCTAAATAATTTGTTATTTTTATTTGATAGTTACCACTTTCATTTAAAGTTATTTCACTTTTTCTATTAGTACTTATTTTATAAATACCATATCTTTCACCATCTTTTAAAACTTCATATGTATAACCTTTTACAGAAGAATTAGGTGTATATGTTACATTTAATTCTTGATTTATTATACTTTCTGTTTCATATATATTTAATTCTCCCATAAAATCCTCCTACTCAAAAATATCTTTTAGTGTATCTATACCTTTTGATACTATTTTGTCATATACTTTTGGAACATAATCATTTTTAATGAATTCTCCATCTACTTCTTTTCCATTTACTAAACCTGTTTGTTTGAAAGCAAATATTTCTTTCATTTTAATTTCGTCATCATCAAATCCTACAATTTCTGAAATATTTACTATTTTTCTTTTACCATCGCTTAATCTTTGAATATGTACTACTATATCAATAGCATTATATATATATTCTCTTATAGCTTTAACCGGTATTTCCATACCTGCCATTAAAATCATTGTTTCTAATCTATTTAATCCATCTGCTGGTGAATTAGCATGCATTGTTGTTAATGAACCATTGTGTCCAGTATTCATTGCTTGCAACATATCAAATGCTTCTTTTCCTCTTACTTCTCCTACTATTATTCTATCTGGTCTCATACGAAGTGAGTTTCTAACTAAATCTCTTATTGTTACTTCACCTTCTCCTTCATAGTTTGTCATACGAGTTTCTAGTGAGATAACATGTTCTTGTTCTAGTTTTAATTCTGCAGCATCTTCTATTGTTATAATTCTTTCATTGTTACCTATAAATGATGATAAAACATTTAGTAATGTAGTTTTACCACCACCTGTACCACCACATATAATTATGTTTAATTTAGCTTGTACACAAGCTTCTAAAAATCTTGCCATATATGGTGTTAATGTACCATTTCTTAAAAAATCATCAATGTTTGCTAGTTCCTTTTTGAATTTTCTTATTGTTAATACTGGCCCTTTTAAAGATAATGGTGGTATTACAGCATTAAGTCTTGATCCATCTGCCAATCTAGCATCTACCATAGGAGTTGCTGTATCAATTGTTCTACCTAACGGTTGAATTATTCTTGATATTGTTCTGATAATATGATCATCATTAATAAATGATACACTTTCATCTTTTATTACATGTCCATCTATTTCAATATATATTTCATTTTTTCCATTTACCATTATTTCTGTTATTTCTGGATCTTCTAATAATTCTGTTAATGGACCGTATCCACTTATTTCATTTTCTATTAAGTTATATATATAACTTCTTTCTATAACACTTAAATCATATCCTTCCAATGATTTATCTATTTGTGTTCTTACATAATCATCCATTGAAGAACTATTTATAGCGTTATTATCTATTAAATTTTGAATTATTTTATTTCTTAATTCTTCTAATAATTTTTTATTTTGAAAAGTTTCATAATCATTTATTGTAATGGCTGGATATTCTTCTGTATCTATATTAAATTCATCTACAAATTTTTTTTCATTCATAATAACACCCTATTTCTTCTTTGATAATTTTTCTTTTAATTTTATTTCTTGTTCGTTTAGTTCTATACTTTTTATTAATTTTTCTAAATTATTTACTGTTTTTTTATTGCTTTTGTATATTTTTTTATTTAATAATGGTATTTCTCCATTTAATAAATATTTTTCTATATTTTTGATATAGAATGTTTCTGGTATTGTATAATCAATATTTCCATTCATCATATGTTTAAAATCATATTCTGTAAAGTAACTTTTTTTACCTAATGATTTGTTTAGTATTACTTTATAATTATTTTTACCCATATCTCCATATATTGATAGCATTGTTCTCATATTTTTAGCTGTCATAAATTCATTTTGAATTACATATAATATATAATCACTATAGTCATATGCCATTAAATTTATTTCATTTAACATATGATTTGTATCTATCAAAATTACATCATATTTCATTTTAGCTTTAGCTATAATAACACTCAAATATCTACTATTTATTTTGCTTGCTGTTCTTGGATCTTTTGGGGCTGCCAAAACATCTATATTATTATTGTATTTAGTTATATAGTCTTCTATATGTTCAAATCTATTATTATTAAAATCATCTGATATTGTAAATAAATCATTTTTAACATCTAAATTTAATAATAGGGCTATACTTCCTGAATATAAATCTAAATCAATTATTAATGTTTTTTTATTTTTTAAACTATATAATCCTGCTAAGTTTAATGTTGTTAGTGTTTTTCCACTACCACCTTTTACTGATGTTACTAAATATACTTTTGCTTGCTTTAGAGACATAATTTCACTTCCTTATTTTTATTTTATTTTCTTGTTTTACTGCTTTATAATTTTTTTCATATGTATTTTTCTTTATACTTGAAAATATTGTTTTTATTGTTACTTTTATTTCTATATCTATTTCATTGTCTACTATTGTTATGTTTCTTATATATACATTATCTATATTTTTTATTATTAAGTTTTTTGTTTCTTCTTCACTTAAATTATTTTCAAGACTATTTTTTATAATTTCTTGTACAGTGTTATCTATTTTTTTCTTTGTTACTGATATATATCCGATATCTATTATAAAAGAGAATGTCAATATCATAATAGGTAGTAATAGTACAAATAAAACTAATGCTTGTCCTTTATTTTTCATATATTGTTATACTTTCTTTTACTGTATAGGGATTATTTAATGCTTTATTTAAAAGAGGTGTATTTATTTTAATTTTTTTTGATACCTCTATAGTTGTATAATTATTGTCATTTTTTATATTTAATCCTATTTTATTATTTGATGCATAATTTAAATAGTCGTCTTCTTTTTTTTCTTTATATAAATTTGTTATCAAATCTAAATCATTTTGCAATGTGTATTTTGTATGAAATATATTACCAAAATCTATGATTGCTAGTAAAATCATTAAAAATACTGGTACTATTAATACAAATTCAACTAATGCTTGTCCCCTATTTTTCATCTTATCACTATCCTACTATCTAAAATTATATCAAAATTTATATTAATAAGCAATTATATAGTAAAATTATTTTTACTTTTTTATAAGAAAAAAGTTCTACCAAAAAGGTAAAACTTTCATTTCAAATTAATGAAATATTATCAAATTCTTATTAATTAAAAACAATCAATTATTAAAATTTTATTTTAGTTGGCACTAAACTATTGGTTGTTGTTCCATTTCCTAGTTTACCAGTTGTACCATTTTCTCCCCAAGTCCATACATTTCCAGATTCGTCAAGTGCTATACTATGAAAACCTCCGGCAGATACTTCTTTATATTTTATATTATTTTCTATTTTAATTGGTATTAAGCTTCTAGTTGTACTGTTGTTTCCTAATTGACCTTTGCTATTATCTCCCCATGTCCATAGGTTACCTTCAGAATCAATAGCTAAGCTATGATTACTTCCTCCATCTATATACTTAAATTTTATGCTATTCATTATTTGAATTGGAATTAAACTATTTGTTGTACTATTATTTCCTAATTGACCTTTACTATTATTACCCCATGCCCATAAGTTTCCTGATTCATCGAGAACTAAATTATATTGTAATCCTGACGAAATATTCGTAATTTTTGTTTCTTCAATTATTTTGATTGGTACTAAACTACTTGTCGTACTGTCATTTCCTAATTGACCTTTACTATTACCTCCCCATACCCATAGATTATTATTTTCATCGATTGCTAAACTATGAATTTGACAAGCAGCAACTGCTTTAAATTTCGTTCCACTCATTATTTGAATTGGTACTAAACTTTTTTTAGTTGTTCCATTACCTAATTCACCATATCCATTATCTCCCCATGTCCATAGATTTCCATCTGTATCTATTGCTAAACTATGGAATTGATTAGCAGATATTGCCTTAAATTTTGTTCCATTCATTATTTGAATTGGTACTAAACTATCTGTTGTTTTTCCATTTCCTAGTTGGCCATACCCATTACTACCCCATGTCCATAGATTTCCATCTATGTCAATTGCTAAATTATATGTTTGACCTGCAGCTATAATTTTAAATTTTGTTCCACTCATTATTTGAATTGGTACTAAACTATTTATTTTTGTATTATCACCTAATTGACCATTATAATTCCATCCCCATGTCCATAAATTGTCATTTTCATCTATT
>CAKOWF010000031.1 GCA_934122215.1 uncultured Bacilli bacterium
TGGCGTGGGATTCTTTTCCTTATTAAATTTTTTTAGAAAAACTATTGACTTTTAATAGTTAGCCTTTCTACAACAAAAAAGAGGTTGGTAAAATTTGCCTCCCCCTCCGTTTACGAATAGTAAACATGTATTATTTATATAATCTTGTCTACTTTTTGAAACTATATTACTATTTTTATTTACATGATTATCGTATCATAAATAATCTATCTATTCAATATTTATTTTAAAATTTAATTCTATCTTCTACATATTAACAACTTCATCAAAAGAGATGTTCTAATAAATAATTGTACATAGGATTGATTATTTTGTTCCAGTTGAGCCAAATCCACCTTCACCACGTATTGTTTCATCTAAAGATTCTACTTCTTCAAATTCTGCTTTAACATATGGTACTAAAACAAATTGAGCAATTCTTTCATTCTTTTCAATGGTTTGGATTTCACTAGATTGATTATAAATAGCAACCATAATTTCTCCTCTATAGTCACTATCAATAACTCCTACTTTATTAGCTGGAGCTAAACCTCTTTTAATTGAAATACCACTACGTGCAAAGATAAGTCCTACAAGTCCTGTTGGTATTTCCATTCCAAGACCTGTTGGTATCAATTTTGTTTCTCCAGGATTTAATATAATATTCTCATTAATTGCTGCATATAAATCACATCCAGCAGCATATTCAGTACCATAAGTTGGTAACTTTGCTAATTCATTTAATTTTTTTATTTTTAAAACTTCTTTATTTATGCATGACATACTTTTACCTCATTAAAACTTTCTACTTTTTCATCATTATATAAAACTATTTTACCTAATTCATTAGTCTTTTTCATGTCTATTATTCTTTGATTAGTTGAACCAACATAATGTTTATTAATATCTGCTAATCTCATTACAAATGGTCCTTCTAATAGTACATCTATATTATTTAATATATCATTTATATTTTTATCTTTTTCACTTTGTTTTAATAAAGTTTCATAAGTATATCCTGTATAGCACCATATTGTTTTATTAGGATATAATTCTTTAATATTTAAAACTAAGTTTCTTATTACTTCTCTATTACCAGGAAATAGTGGATCTCCACCTGACAATGTTATTCCACTACACCATTCTTGGTCTAATTCCTTATATATTTCTTTGATAGCAGATTCATCAAATACAATTCCATCATTTGGATCCCAAGTTAAAGCATTTTGACATCCAGGACATTCATGATTACATCCTGAAACCCACAAAACCACTCTTAATCCTTCTCCATTTAACATATCTGCTTTTGTTATATTATGATATCTCATACATTCACCTACATTGATTTTCTTTCTGCTATTTCAGCCATTTTTGCTTTATTAAGTCTTGTATCACCATGTACTCTTGAATAAGATAAATATCCATTCATTCTATCTATTTTAGTTAAATCATCACTACCACATACTGGACAAGTATCCATTTCTAATTCTTCATGTCCGCATTTATTGCAATAAGCTAAAGATAAATTTACACCTTCATAGAAACCTTTTTCCATAGCTCTTTCTACATAAGTAATCATTGCTTTAGTATTATAATTTAAATTGTATCTAACATATTGAATTCTTCCACCTTTACAAAGTTCCCAGAATCTTTCTTCTAAATCTTGTTTTTGAATACCATTAATATCTTCCCAAACACCACAATGGAAACTATTAGAAACATATTCTCTTGATGATACTCCTTCAATCACACCATATTTTTTTCTAAATTGTTCTATTTGAAGTCCACATAAATTTTCTGCTGGTGTACCATATATAGCATATAAAATATGATCTTCTTTTTTAAATTGTTGTGTTTTATCATTTATATACTTAAGTACTTCTAAAGCAAAGTTACCATCTTCTACTATGCTTTTTCCATTATATAACATTTGTAATTCATTTAAAGCTGTTATACCAAAAGATGCTGTTGAAGAGTCTAATAATGGTTCAATACACTCATTAGGTTGTAAATGTCCCTTATAGAAACCACCTTCACAATAAGCTACTGGATTGGTACTTGCTTTTTTCTTAGACAAATAATGATATGTACGAATATGAATTTTTCTTATCATTTCTAGATAATAATCTAATACTTCATAAAAATCTTTTTGTTCTTCTCTTGATTTAGCTAAAATCATTGGTAAGTGTAATGAAACAGCTCCAATATTAAATCTTCCTATAAATACTGGTACATCTTTATCATCTGCTGGTTCAAAACCGCCTCTTTCATAATATGGTGATAGGAAAGCTCTACATCCCATAGGGCTTACTACTTTTCCATATTTTTTATACATTTCAGGTACATATCCTTTTCCTGTTAATGATAAATAATCTGGATACATTGTTTTTTCACTACATTTAATTGCTTCTAAGAAACTATCATGTAATGGTTTTCCTTCTTTATGTAAATTTTTATCATATAAAAATACTAATTTTGGAAACAATGTAGGCTTTTTATATCCTTTTTTACCTTGACCTTTAGAATGAGTTTTTAAAATGGTTTGGGCTACCATAACTCCAAATTTATCTTTTTCAATACCAAATGTCATAGTAACAAACGGATAATCTCCACGAGAAGAGCCAACACTATTTAATTTATATTCAATTCCTTGATATCCTTGTTCGCATTCTCTTTCAGTCTTTTTCCAAGCCCATTCTTCAGCTTTCTTTATACCTTTTTTATCATTTTCAGGTGTTTCAGTTAATTCCATATATTCTTTATAAAATTTATCATAAGTTTTTTTAGCATAAGGCGCTAGTATGGTATCTACTTCTGGTACTGTAAATCCACCATATTGCATAGCAGCAGTATTAATGATAACATCGCCCATTACATCAAATGCTGTATCTAGTGATTTTGGTTCATTATACCATAAATTACCCATTTCGAATCCACCCCTCATAACGGATCCTACATCACATAAGCAACAATTCATTGTATCTCTTCTAGCAGACATATCATGAACATAAATATATCCATCTTCGCAAGCTTCTATTTCAGCAGTTGTTAAGAAGAATTTTTTATATAATTCTTTATTTAATGAATTATAAGTTAAACTTCTTTGTGTAGCAACTAATGCACTATCAGTGTTAGAGTTTTCTTTATCACCAATATAATTAATTGCTTGAGCTTTTTTATATACTTTATCTAAAATATGTACAAAATCTTTTTTATAATTTCTATATTCCCTATAACTTTTAGCAACTAATGGATTAACTTTTTCTAGTGCTGCTTCTACACAGTTATGAATTTGTTGAACTTCAGGATCTGTTGTTTGAGTAAGTAGATAATCTACTACTAAATTAACTACTTCATCTTCTGCAGATTCAGTTAAATCAACCATTACTCTTTCAGCACTTTTTCTAATTGCTTCTTTAATTTTTTCTTCATTAAAGTCTTGCTTATTACCATTTCTCTTGATTATTTTAAATTTTGCCTTTACTTTTTCTAGGTTTTCTTTTTCTTTTTTTGTCATCTTACCACTCCTAACTATAACATTCAAAGTATCTTTCCTACTTTAAAGTAATTCTATCATCATTATCAAATATTAGTTGTTGCATTTGCAACATTTTATTTTTTTTGATATAATTTTTTTAGTGGTGATGATTTTATGTTTGAAATACAAGGGTTATCAAATTTTGAAATTATTTTAGAAAAAATGTCTAAATGTGTAAATGCTAAAAAGAGAACATTTATGAGTGGTGAAACTATTTTAAGTTTTGGTAGCAAAAGAAAAATAATTGGTATTCTTTTATCTGGAAATGCTGATTTAAGAAAAATCGATATTAAAGGATTTGAAACAATACTTGAAAATCTTTCTAAAGGTGATATTTTTAGTGAGATGTTTATAGAAATAAATGATGATCCTACTTACTTAGTTGCTACTGAGGAAACTGAAGTATTGTTTATTGATTATTATCATATTTTTAATGATTGTAAAATTAATTGTTTAAATCATAAAATTGTCGTTAATACTATTATTGATATGTTAATGCATAAAACAGTTCAATTAAATAACAAAATTGCTATATTAAGCAGTAGAACTACTAGAGAAAAAATATTGTCTTATTTACAAACTGAAGCTAAAGGTAATAGAAAAGTAACTATAAATTATAGTTTACAAGAGTTAGCTGATTATTTATGTGTTGATAGAAGTGCTATGATGAGGGAAATCAAAAAACTAATTGATGAAAAAAAAATAAAAAAAGAAGGTAGAACCTTCACTATTTATAAACGTTAATTTTGTATAAAATTACAATGTTTACATAATTCTTCGCATTTTTTATTATTTTTAAAATTATTAATCATATTATTTACTCTAGTACTGTTTAGTACATCTTTTAATTCATCAATGTATATATTTCCTAGTGTTATTACACCTTTTGTATCTAAACAACAAGGTATGATATTTCCATTTGAAAGTATTCCAATATGATTTTTTAATGCATAACATTTCCCTTGTTCATTATAGTAATTGTTATCTAAATCTGGCCAAATAAATTCGTGAAATTCACTAAAGAAAATATTATTTTTTATTTTCTTTTTTTCTTTTATATTCGTATTATAATGATTATTTAAAATATCTATTATTTGTTCATTATATTTATTATTTACCCAAACTCTATATGATATATATGTATTTTTTAAATTATCTACTACATCAAAAATATTATCCATATATTGTTCTAAAGATATTCCATATTTCTCATTATAACTATGTAACGATATGTTTAATTGCCTTATTTCATTTATATTTTTTATTCTTTTTATTAGATAACCATTTGTAGTTATATTAATCATAAAATTATTTTCTTTTGCTATTTTTATATATTTTTTTATATTAGGATGTAATAATGGTTCTCCCAATATATGAAAATATAAATAATTAGTATAACCTTTTAATTTTTTTAAAATTAGTTTGAAATTTTCTTCTTCAATAAATCTTATATCATTACTATTTTGAATACAAAAATCACATTTTAAGTTACAGCTATTTGTAATTTCTATATATACTTTTTTTAACATATTATCACCAATTTAAATAATTATACATTATAAATTATAAATAATAAAGATTAATATTTTATTTAATATATCTACTTTTTACTTTTATCATTTCATGAACATTTTCATATTTAGCTGAATTGTCATAAAAATATTCGCTATAGGTTAAATCTTCTTTTGCTGAAGCAATACTTTTTATAAGCATTGTTGCCTTTTTAGGTGTTGTTAATTTATATGATATTATTTCTCTTTCTAACATATGAAATATATATTCTTCTAAAATTAGTTTATTTTTATTAATATAGTCATTTAAAGTAAAATATGCTTGATGATGATATCTACCAGGATCAACCATATATAATTTTTGCATTTCTTTAGAATATATTGAATTATGAAAAGCAAAATCAACTGCTAAAAAGCGGTTTTCACTTAGTAACAACATTTCTTCTTCTAACTTTTTTATATTTTCTATAAATATATTCCAATCTAACTCAGTTAGTCCTATTTTGTCATTCTCACCAACCATAGGACATTTATAGCCAACATAATTACCTAATTCATCGAATATCAAACTTGTTGGCAAAACTATACTTTCAAATTTATCACTAATTCCTAATAATGACTGATGATATATTTTTTTATTACCAAATCCTTCATTTAAAGTATTAGGATAATATATTTTATATATATAATTATCTATTTTATATAGTTTTCCCTCACTACCACTATTAAATTTTTTTTGATTATCTGATATTGTTATTATTTTCCCATCAACATAGTATTTCATATTAAATCTTCCTATCAATTTTTAATTGTTGTATATATTAACACACAGTAAATGTTAAGTCAATCTTATTAAATATTTTTAATTACTATACTTTACTTAATAACTCCTTTAATATATTTTTATCTTCTATTTTATTTAAAGCAAAACATTTATTTCCTAAATCTTTAAATGATGCTCCTGAATGATATAATATTTTTTTATCTAATATTACAAATCTATCATGAAATTTATTATTTATTACTATTTTTAAATTTTTATATTGTTTTTGATATTTTTCATAATCTATATTGTTATATTTATTAGTTATAATTGTAATATTTTTATCTAATAAACAAGTTATATCCAATATTGTTTTATCTACATAATTATCTATAATTATTATTTCTTTTTCAGCTTTATTTAATATATCAACTAATAATGAATATGCATCATATATTTGTCCTTCATAAAATATATGATTGTTTTTTTCTTTAAATTTGTTCAATGTTTTTTCTATCATATTTATTCTTTCTCTATCCTCAAAAACAATATTATTTATATAATTTTGACTTATACTACTTGCTATATATTTTCTCATTTCTACAAATGCATCCATTATTTTAATGCTTATTTGAACAGTTACTTTTGTTTTTAATATAGTTGCTAACATGGCTACACCTTGTTCTGTGAATACATTATGTCCTTTTCTAGAGCCGCCTCTACCGTTTGAAGTCGAAATTTTCGACTTCAAAAAAATAAATTCTTTTTCAGAAATTCTAAAACAAAATCTTTCTGGAAATTTTTCTATATTATTTTTAACTGCTTCATTTATTCTCTTTACCTCTGTACCATATAATTTAGCTAAGTCCGAATCTAACATTACTTGTTTTCCTCTTATTTCATATATCATATTTTCTATTTTTGTTTCTTCTATAATTTCATTCATATTTCTACCTCACATTTTTGCTTTCTATAAATATCATAGCAAATAAAAATAAAATACCTAATTTTTAGATATTTTTTATTTTTGATATCTACTTATATTAAGTAAAATCCCAATACTACATAGTGTTATAAGTAAGCTGGAACCTCCATATGATAAAAAAGGTAAAGTAACACCAGTTACTGGTATTAATCCTACTACTACCATCAAGTTTAATATAGCTTGAAATGCTATTTGAAAGGTAATACCAAAAGCTAAATACTTTCCAAATAATTCATCACTTTTTCTAGCTATTTTAAATCCTCTAACAATAACTATCAAAAATAAAGATGTTACAATTAATACACCCATAAAACCAAATTCTTCACTAATAATTGAAAAAATAAAATCTGTTTGAGGTTCTGGTAAATAGAAATGTTTTTGCCTAGAATTTAAAAAACCATAACCAAATAATCCACCTGGTCCTATAGCATACAAACTTTGAATAATTTGAAAACCACTACCTAATGGATCACTCCATGGATTCAAAAAGGATAAAATTCTTTCTAATCTATAAGGAGCCATTAAAATCAATACTACAACCCCTATCACTCCTAATATTCCAAGTCTAATAAAAAATTTAAAATTAACACCACCTATAAATAATAATCCTATTGTACTAATTACGATAATAACACCTGTACCAAAGTCTGGTTGTAACATAATAAGACCAAAAACTAAAAATATAACACCTAAAATAGGTAATAATCCTTTTTTTATATCTTTTAAGTTTCTTTCATTATTTACTAAATATTTAGAAGTAAAAATAATTAAAGCTATTTTAGCTGCTTCACTCGGTTGTAATCCAAATGAACCTATACCAAACCAACTTCTACTACCATTTCTAACAGTACCTATCCCTGGTATTATTACAAGTATTAATAATATTAAAACTGTAAACAAAATTATATTGGCTTTTTCATAGTATTTAGTATATTTTACTCTACTAATAAATACTAATAAAAATAAGCCTATAATAAAAAATAAGCCTTGATGTTTTACAAATTTAAAAGCATCATTAAATTTATATAAAGCCCAAATATTAGAGGCTGAATAAATCATTATAATACCAAAAGTTGCTAATAAAATAACAGTTATAAATAATGGATAATCTATTTTTTTCATAGTATCACCTATTTAAGAATATGAAAAAAATCACAATATTATGTGATTTTTAATATTCTTCTATTCTATTTTCAAAACGACCACTACCACTAGGTAAATTTATTACAAGTCGAGGATTTATAGAATATTTGTAATTCATTTGAGTAAAGTTGTAATCTACACCATATAGACCTGTTGCTATAGTAAGGTGTAAATGTTCTCCACATGAACATCTATCCCATCCAGTACCACCAGATAATCCACAAACATTTGATGAACTCATAGTGTTTCTTCCACCACCAGAGTAACCAATTATTGTATTTCTAGTAACTGTAGATCCCTCACTTACATTAATTGAATTAAGGTGGGCATATACACTAGTATATGTCTTTCCATTAATATTGTGATGGATTATTACCATATTACCACCACATGAATTACGATATAGTGTTTTAGCAACCATACCATTTGCTATAGAATATACTGTAGATCCTTGTGCTATACCAAAATCAATTCCTTCATGCCATCCAGAGCCTAAATTTCTATATCCCCATTCACTAGTTACTCTACCCGATACTATCGGTCTATAAAAAGCTGTTCCAACTGGTAAAGTTTTTCTACCACAAGTTGATATATCTTCATTATCTTTACAGCCTTTATTTTCATACAATTTAATAATTTCTTTTTGATATTCAATTTCATCTTCAATATCAATAGATGTATCAGATAAAGTTTCTAATTGTTTACCTAATTCTTTTACTTTCTTTTGAAGTTGTTCTTGTTTACTAGCTAATTCATTTCTTTTAATTTCTATTTCTCTTTGTTTTTGTTTTGATTCTTCTATTTTTTTATTACATTCATCTATTAAATTATTATTATATTCAGCTAATTGTTCTGCTACTGCTACTCTATATATAAAATCAGTGAAATCTTTGGCTCCAAAAGCATATTCTAGATATGCTGATTCACCATTTGATACTTGCATAAAGTTTACAATTTCCTTTATTTGTGCATCTTTCTTTTTGATATCTTCATTTAATAACTCTATTTCTTTATCCAATGCCGCTATATCCACATATGTTTGGTTAATAGACGCTTTTACTGTTTCTATTTCTGCATTAGCATTGTTTATTTGCTGCTGAGTTAAATTTTGTTTATTTTGATTTTGCTGTAATTCATCTTGCTTTTGTTGTAACTCATTTTTTAAATCTGCTACTGTTTTAGCATGTACTGGTGGTACAAATGTTGGTATTAAAAAAATCATGATAGTTGTTATAGCAAATATTTTTCTTAATACTTTCATATCTTTACTCCTTTAAGTCTTTTCTTATTTTTTTATAATTTGATGAATATTTTTCTACTAAATTCCAAAAAGATTTAGAATGATTAAAATGAATAAAATGTGATAATTCATGTACTATTACATAATCTAATTTAGTTAAATCATATTTTATTAATTCACTATTTAATGTTACTGAATTATCTCTTCTATTGCATACTCCCCATCTTGTTTTCATCATTCTAATTTTTAGTTTAGGATAAGGAATATTTTCTTCAAATATATTATACCAATAATTTAGTCTTTCTGTATATATTTTTAATATTTCCTTTTTTAACCATTTGTTTAATGTTTTTTCATCTTTTACGTATATTTTGTTATCATTTATTTCAAAATCAGAAGGCATATATATAACATAGTATGGATTTCCTAAATAATAAAACATTTCATTTTTTTCTTGCTTTTTTTTATTTTTATTTAACATTTTTGTTATACTTTCAATATTATTATCTAGTAATCTTTTTATTTGATTTTTTGTTGTAAAATATGCTGTTGTTACATATATTGTTTCATCTTCTTTTATTCTTATATAAGTATTTTTATTGTTTTTATGAACTATTTCTACATTGTATTCTTTATTTTGTATTGTGTACTTCATTTTTCTTTACACCCTGATAAATGCTTTCTACAACATTTAATATTTCAAAATTAAAACAAGTATTACTTTCTATTATTTTTTTTGTAATTTTTGGTTTTTTTGTTTTAAATATTTCTTTATATTCATTTAATGTTTGATCTAATTCATTTATTTTATCTATTATATCTTGATATTCTTTTTCTGATAATATATTTTTTTCTATTTGAGTTCTTCTTTTTTCATCTATAAGAGGATAACTACTTAGAAAGAATACATATTTTTCATGAATTCTTTTTTTCTCTACATAATAATCACGTAAATATTGATAATTTTTAACAAATTCTTCACATACATGATTTATAAATGAAAAGAATGTTTGATTCATTTGTATTTCATTTTTATGTGATAGTGCTACCATATAATTTACAAAAGTTGAGCATCTAGCAAAATACATTTCTCGTGATTTTAATTGATTTTGATAATATGTTTTTTTTAAATATTTTTTATTTAATTCTAATTCATATAAACTCTGATTAAATTTAATATCTTTTTCTATTTGTTGTTTTTGAATTCCTGATGAATTTTCTAATTTATTTTGATTAGAAAGCTTTATATTCATGAATTTATTTTCTAAGTTATTTATTTCTTTTGATGTAGTATCAATGCATTTATTTATATCTTTACTTTGCATTTGCAATTCATTTTGTACCACTTGAAATATTTTCATTATTTCATTCATTTTGTAGCCTCCTACTCTTATATAATTATACTATATTTTAAGAAAAAATAAAATAGTAAATGATTAATCATTTACTACTAATATATTTTCGTTATTGTATGCTAGTCCCATTTCTGCAACTACATCTTTTATTTTATCAAATGATGTTAATTCACTAACTTTCATATTTAAACTTTCATTTGTTTTGTTTTGTGCATCAATGTTATATTTTAATTTTTCAACACTCATACTTAGATGTCCTACACCTGCACCACAAAATATTTTTATAATAAAGATAAATAATACTGAAAATACAGCACTTGTGTATAGCATTTTTTCACCCTTAGTTAACCCCTTTTTTCTCATATTATCACTTTATCCTTTCAATTATCCTTAGTTTAGAACTCCTAGAGCGATTATTTTCTTCTAATTCCTTATCTGATGGTTCTATCACTTTTACTATTTTGTAGTTTGGTAAATATTTATCTGGTATGATAGGCATATTTTTAAAATTTCTATCTATTTCTGTTTTTTCTTTAAATATCCTTTTACATATCTTATCTTCTAATGAATGAAATGTTATTACACATATTCTACCATTTATATCTATTAAATCTAATGCATCATATAGTGCTTTTTCAAATACTTCTAATTCTTTATTTACTTCTATTCTTATAGCTTGAAATACTTTTCTAGCTGGATGATGTTCTCTTTTATATTTTTCCGGAACTCCAGTTTTTATTATTTCAACTAATTCTAAAGTTGTCTCTATTGGTTTTTTTGTTCTGCTTTCTATAATCTTTTTTGCTATTGAATAGGCAAATTTTTCTTCTCCATATTCTTTAAATATTCTTGTTAATTCTTCTAGTGAATAATTATTTACTACTTCTTTAGCACTTAAACTTTGTTCTTGATTCATTCTCATATCTAGAATTGCATCTTTATGAAAACTAAATCCTCTATAATCTTCATCTAATTGAGGAGACGAAACTCCCAAATCAAATAAAATACCATCTACTTTTGTAACATTTCTTTTATTTAATTCTTCTTTTAAATTAACAAAGTTACTTTTTATTATTTCATAATTTTTCCCTATTCTGCTTAATTTTTCTTTTGAAAAGTTTATTGCTTCTATATCTTGATCAAATGCATATAGTTTTCCATTTTTTATTTTTTTTAAGATTTCACTACTATGTCCTGCATAGCCTAAAGTGGCGTCTACTATCACACTATTTTCTTTTAAGTTTAAGTTTTCTATTACTTCTTTTAATAAAACACTAATATGCATAAATCCCCCTATATATTAGCAGCAAATAATTCATCAGCTATATCGGCCATATTTTCTTCGTTTTCTGTTATAAATTTATTCCATAATTCTTCTGACCATATTTCTAAACGATCACTAACACCTATTATTACGCAATCTTTTTTTAAATGTGCATATTCTATTAGTTTGTCACTGATATTTAGTCTTCCTTGTTTATCAATAGTGGATGGAACTGCTCCTGATAGGAAAAATCTCATAAAATTTCTTGTATTTTTTGTATTTGGCAATTCTTTATATTTTCTTATCAAATCTTTAAAGTCTTCTGTTTTATATACAAATAAGCAATTATCTATTCCACGAGTAACTATAAATTCATCCGTTAATTCTTCTCTAATTTTAGATGGAATTATTAGTCTTCCTTTTTCATCTATTGAATGATGATATTCTCCCATGAACATTATTATCACCCACTTGTCCCCACTATTTACCACTTGGTACCCTTATTATATATTTTTTTGTGTTTTTTGTAAATAGATATATGTATAATTTACAAAAAAATAAATCTTTTTTGATTTATTTTATAATTCTTCTAATATACCTAAATCGTCTTTTATTAATTCTACAAGATTATTTCCATATTTTATTTTT
>CAKOWF010000032.1 GCA_934122215.1 uncultured Bacilli bacterium
TTAATTCTTGTTTTTCCATTTTGTAGCCTCCTATCTTCATAATTATATCATTTTTTATTATTATTTTCTACTATATTACTAAATAAAATAAAAGACATAAAAAAAATCAAGAACTAATCATCTAAGTTCTTGATTTATTATATAATTGTAAAATTTAGGTAAATATATTGTTAAATATATATCAAATTTATATGGTTATGCTAGTCTAATTATACCATTTGCAATTCTAGACCATCTTTGACCATATCCACTTGTTCCTCCACCACTTATAATATAAAATCCTAACTTATAATTTCCTTTATAACTAGATACATCAATTAATCTTACATTATAATGAATTTGATTTGTAATGGTAACTAATGTATTATTTGAATCAAATAAGCATAATCCCCATCCACCAAGCTTAATAGAACTCTCTTTTGCATTCCATCCACTAACTGATAAAGAAAATACTGATATTGTATTATAACTAGTTAAATCATAAGTCTGAAGTGATGAAAAATATGTTGTATTTGAAGCATTTGTCGAATTATTTGATCCTGATTGAGCATAGGTTGCATAAATACCGCCGCCTCCACCACTATTTGATTTTGAATGTAAAGCAAATGCTGTATTATTCATATCTACATTAATAGGTGTTGCTGATGTAGATGATGTTTGTTCTAAGGCATCTATTCTTTTAGTATTATTGTTTGCTATTGTAAGTAAACTATCAATATTATTATTTGCTTCTGTTAATGCTGTTTTAAGTGCATAATTTTTTAAACTATTTTGTATTGTTGTTAATAGGTTTCTTGTTTCTGTTATTGCTGTTGTATTACTTTCTATACTTTTTCTTAATTCAGCTAACTTACTATCTACTTCTGCTTTTGTATATACTTCTGTTGTTGCATCTAATTCATAATTTCTATTGTTTATACTTGTTTTAGTAATTAATGGTAATATTAATAACAAGCAAAAAATTGGTATAACTATTTTTTTCATATTATCTCCTTTCAGTACCATCTATTCTTATATTATATTATCAAAAAAACAAATCTTTTTCAAGACTTATTTTATCCATTCAATTATTTCTTCTTTAGATTGAAAACCAATTTTTTTATCCTTAATTTGTCCATTTTCCATTAATATAAGTGTCGGAATAGACATAACACCAAATTGTTTAGCTAAGCTTTGGCATTCATCGACATCAACCTTGATTATTTTAGTATCACTTCTATCACTAGATATTTCTTCTAATATAGGTGATAACATTTTACAAGGTCCACACCAAGTAGCAAAAAAATCTACTAATATCTTTCCATTACTTATTAATTCATTAAAATTTGATTCATCTGCATGTATTATTTCCATTATTATTCTCCTCTATATTTATTTAAAATTGTATCAACATCATCTATTTTTAATTTATCTTGTTCAATTAGTTTATCAACTGATTCAACAGTTATAACATCATACTTTAGAAATAAATCTAAAGTTTCTTTATTAAATTCTAATGCATTATCAGTATTTTCATATTTATTTTTTAATTCACCAAATTCTGTTAAAGCATTCATCGTTGGTTCGATAAAATTGGATAATATTGGAGTATTATTTAATATATTATTTCTATATTTTGATTGGTTTATTATATCAATATTAAATACCGGAAATGATAATATATATAATACTATAAAAATCCAAATATAATTTTCAATTATTCCTACTATGGCACCAGCAATTTTAGATGGAATACTTAATATAATTGTCATTTTAAGTATTTTTTCAAATATATTAGTAACAATAGTTAATATTTTAAAAATAATCGTTAAAATTAAAGCCATAAATAGAAAAGCTATCAATTCATATAAAGCAATATTTAAAACTGTTACTCCTTTTAATATACCACCAAATTTAAAGAATGGTAAATGTTCATACAAGAATATTGAAACAGGATTTTTAAACATAAAAGCTAGTATTATAATAGCAAAAAAACTAACTAAAGATACTAATTGTCTTGTAAAACCCCTTTTAAAACCAATTATCGCACCTGATAAAATAAATAAAATAATTATAAAATCAATTATATTCATAAACATTCTCCTCTATTTAATTATATTACAACAATAGAAAAAAAGAAAGTTTTTTTTAAAAGAGCACTTATGTGCTCTCTAATTCTTCTAGCATATTAGTAATAAATATACCATAACCTCTTTTAGGATTATCTACTACCACATAATTTACAGCACCTATAATGTAGTCACCTTGTATCATAGTAGAACCACTCATTCCTTGTACAACACCACCAGTTTTAGATAATAATTCATTATCTGTTATTTCAAATAATATGTTTTTATTTTCATCTTTTTTGTTTAATTTTAAAATATTAATATTGTATTCTTTGACATCTGTTCCATCTATAACTGTTAATATTTTCGCATTACCAAGTTCTATATCTTCTGGTGTTGCTACTTTATATGCTTGTTTAACAGGAATTTCTTTAGTATAATTTCCAAATATTCCAACATGGGTATTTTTTAAAATATTACCTTTGATGTCATCACTATAAAATAGTGCATTTTTACTACCAGGCACACCATTACTACTTCTATCTATTTTAGTGACGCTTGAAGAAAAAATAGTTCCTTTTTTTACTTCTAACATTAATCCTGTATTCTGTTCAGTAATTTCATGTCCCAGTGCACCAAATTTTTTAGTTGTTGGATCAATAAATGACAAGGTACCTATTCCAGTAACGGAATCTTTAACATAAAGTCCTGTTTTAATAACACCATCACTATTTTGTAATTTTAATGTTGTTTTATAATTTTTATTATTTCTTTTATATTCAATTACAAGTTCATTATTAGTATTATTGTTAATTAATTCTACCATTTCATCTATTGTGGAAATATCTTTATTATCAACATTTGTGATAATATCTCCTTGTTTAATTCCTGCTTCAGTAGCTGGATAGATACCATTAATATCATATATACCAGCTACTATAACACCGTTTGTTTTAATGCCAATTCCAATATTTTCACCACCTGGTATTAAAGTACTAGGATATGCTAGTATAGGTAATGGTATTAAAAATAATGCTAAAAGAATGCCTTGAAGATATTTTTTTATCATCTTAAACATCTCCTATTCTGGCAGACTACATTTATATTATTATCATATTACTATTATTTATACAAAAAAATAAATCAATAAGATTTATTTCATTTCTATTATTCCATATTCAGTTTCACACAAGTTTGTTTCACTATTCCATTTACCGCCATAATTTTCACAAGTTTTATAGTTATTATTAATTCTTTCACTTTTAGAAAATTGAATTATTTTTGGCAAATATGAATAAGAATATATTACAATAATCAAAATTATAATTAATAATTCACCAATAATTATATGTTTTTTATAATTATTAATAAATCCTTCTATTTGACTACTTGTTTCTTTAATTGAAGATACTTCTTTTTCTTTTAATCTTTGATCAATTATATTTTTAGTTATACCACAATATATACAACTTGTTGATTTTGCTGATATTTGTTTACCACAATTTGGGCATTTTATATAATTCATACTATCACCTATAATTATTATACAATATATTTTTTTATTTACAAATTATTTTTCTTTTCATATATTTCATATGGATTTTTAATTTTTGATTCTGAATTATATCCTTGAAATTTTCTTTTTTGAATCGAAATTTCATAATCATTAATCCAAAAATAGATATTTCTTAATAGTTCATAACTTAAAAGATTAGAATATACTGCTTTTTTTAATTCATCTATTTTTGATGTAGTTGAAAAATCTTTCCATCCTGTTGGAACACTTAATATTAGATAATCTTTCAATAATTTTGGAAATTTAGGATTTACATAAAATGTTGCTTGTAAAACTTCTAAAGCTTTATTATCTTTTTTAAAAAAATCAATTATTTCAAAACGTAGCTTTTTCTGTTCATAAGTTTCTGATATTTTTGTTGAATTAATTCCATATTTTCTCTTTTCACATATTTCTTTTGAAAATAATTTAAAATTATAATTATCATAAATAATTCTTTCTGATATTTTTTTACCATTAGGTTTATATATACCTAAATATCCATTACTTGAACTAATAATTGATTTATTTTTTAAATATTGAATTAAACTATTCTCATCATCAAATTTAGTCGTTAATAAATCAATAAAACATATTTCTACATTTTCTTCATTTTCATTTTTTCCTATTAACGATATTATTTCTTGTTTATTTGTATCATAATTATTAAATATCAATCTATATTTTTTCATACTAACTAACACCATCTTAATTATACATAACAATTATTTATACTGTCAACTTAATGGTTTTAATAGTAACAGAAGAATTATTATTAATGATTTCATCAATAATTTGATTATCTAATCTATCTTTAATTATTTTATCTATTTTTCTTGCTCCCATTAATTCATAATCAGATTCATCACATATTTCATTAATTACATTAGGACTAATATTTACATTTATATTTTTATTTTTATATTTTGTTTTTAATTTTTTAATTTTATTTTTAATAATATTTTTGATTTGTTCCTCACTTAAATTATCAAATTGTACTATATTATCAATTCTACCTATTAATGATACATCTAAATATTCCTTTAATTTAGATATAATATCATCATTTTTTTGATTAAATCCTACTTGAATTTCATTACTACCTATATTTGATGTCATAATAATAACAACATGATCAAACCTAATTTCTCTACCACTACTATCTATTATTTTTGAATCTTCTAATATTTGTAAAAATAAATTTAAAATACTTGGATTAGTTTTTTCAATTTCATCTAATATCAAAACAGTATATGGTTTATTTCTAATCTGTTCAAATAAATTAGTATAATCATTATATCCTACATATCCTGGAGGAGCTCCTAATAATTTACTTACTGAATGAGCTTCTGAATATTCACTCATATCTAATTTAATAACATTATCTTTTCCTACTAAAAATTCACCAAAATCTTTAGCTAAAGAAGTTTTCCCTATTCCACTTCCTCCTACAAATAATAATGAATAACACCCATCTTTTAAACCTAATTTTATTCTTTTTGCTATATTTTTAAGTTCATTTATAGCTTTATCTTGACCAATTACGTTATCTTTTAATTTCTTTTCTAATTTTTCTATACTATTTTCATCATTATCTAGTATTTCGTAAATTGGTATTTTTGTCTTAGCATGAATTACTTCAGCAATATCATCTTTTGTTACTTTTTCTTTTATTTCATTGTGTAGTTTTAATTCCAAATTATTTATTTTATCTTCTAATATATTTTCTTCTTCTTTTAATTTATAAGCTTCCTTAAAGTGATTTGAAACTATCGCTTCATTTTTTTCTTTTAAGATTTTATCATGTTCTAATAACAATTGATTATATTTTTTTAAGTCTTTTTTTTCTTTTAAACTTGCTTTTGCACATACTTCATCTAACACATCAATACTTCTATCTGGTTCATACCTATCATATATATATTTACTTGATAAATCAATTATTAAATTTATAATATCATCATCTAATTCTACAAAATGATATTTTTCATATATTGGTTTTAATTTGAGTAATATATTTTTTACTTGTTTATTATCAGGAGCATTTACTTCTACTTTTTGAAATCTTCTTTCTAAAGCTCCATCTTTTTCAATAAATTTTTTATATTCACTTATAGTAGTTGCTCCAATACATCTTAATTTTCCTCTAGCTAATGCAGGTTTAAAAATATTCGATGCATCTATTGCTCCTTCTGCTCCTCCAGCACCTACTAAAGTATGAATTTCATCTATAAATAAAATAATATCATCATTTTCTTCTACTTCTTTTAATATTTTTTTTATTCTTTCTTCAAATTCTCCTCTATATTTTGTTCCAGCTACAGTACTTGCCATATCTAGACTTATAATTCTTTTATTTTGTAGAGATAATGGAACTTCTTTATTAACAATTCTTCTACTCAATTCCTCTACTAGTGCTGTTTTACCTACTCCAGCTTCACCTATCAAAATAGGGTTGTTTTTTGTTCTTCTAGATAATATTTCTAATATTCTATTTATTTCTTCTTCTCTTCCCACAACTGGATCTAATAAATTATCTTTAGCTTTTTCAGTTAAATTTTCACCTATTTCATCTAGTGTTAGTTTTTTATTTTTGCCTTTTTTAGGAATAATTTTTGATGCAAATTCATTATATAATTCATCTACATCTATATCCATTCCTATTAGTATTCTAATAGCTACTCCTTCACCTTCTTCAAGTAAACTAGAAAATAAATGTTCTACTGTAATATCTTCGCTTTTTTCTTTAGCATCACATTCAGCATTTTCTAATACTTTTTTTAATAATGGAGTGTATAAAAACCAATGACTTTCTACAGTTCCTATACCTATTATGTTTATTATTTCTTCTTTAAACTTTTTATAATCTAAATTTAATTTTTTTAAATATTTACTTATTTGATTATCATTTTTTAATATAGCAAGCAATAAATGTTCACTTCCTACATATGGATGTTTTAATTCTTTCATTTCTTGTTTTGCTGAAACTAATATTTTTCTAGCCTCTTCACTATAATTACCAAACATATTATCTTCCTTTCCATAATAATTATATAAATTTAAAATAATAAATAATGTCAAAAAAAATCATTTTAATATTTTTTTTAATGTTTCTATATAATTTCTTTCTGTATTATTTTCTATTAAAAAATATGCATTATCATTTAATGATGAAGTTCTTGATGTTAATAATTTTTTTATTTTATTATTTAAATTATTTATGTTATTAAAACCATAATAATGTTTTGATGGTATAAAATAATTATTATAGTTATTATCTTCTACCATAAATATTTCTGTATGAGTTAAAATTGATAGATACAAATAATTTATATCTATATCTTTATCAAAAATTATTACAATATCAGATATATTACATAAATCATTATATTTATTTAAATTTACATATTTTATCCAAACAACATTTAAATTTTCTATTAGTTCAACTTCTCTCTTTGAATTTTTATAACCAACATATATAAACTCAAATTTTGGATATTCATTTACTATATTCTGTACTTCTTTTACATGTTTTAAGTATCTATCTAAAACAATTATTTTCTTTTTATTTTTTGTTATTTTATAATCTTCATATATGTTTTTGTTCTTTTTTAAATTTACATTTGGTAATATTTTTGGTATAAATATAACATTTTTATTATTTTTTAATAGCGGTAATGATGTTATTATTTTTATATTGTCTATGTTTAATAATTTATCTATTTCTTTATTTTCTATATAATTAGTTAATAAAAATACTTTTTTATTTTTTATTATTTTTAATATTTTATTATTTATATCTGTTATTAGTACTGTTTTATATTTACTTATATCAGTTGTATATTTTATATCAGCAATATCTAAGTATGTTAATATTTCAGCTAAATTATTTTTATTTTCAATATATACAAGCATAGTATCACCATTAATACTATTTGTTTATTTTAATTTTTTATACAAAAAAAAGCTATCAAGCCATTTTCTTTGTTTTAACTATTTTATTTTCTTTATATGTATTTACTATTTCATCTAATTTTTCTTTTATTAAATCTGCTTCTTCATTATAGTTAAAAATTCTATTTACATAAAATTTTAAATGTGAAATTATTTGAATAAAATTATTATATATATCACATGGTATATATGTATTTATTTTATCAACTAGTATAGAATAATTTCTACATTGTTCTAATTCATTTTCACTTAATAAAATTGTTAATAAAGCTGTTGATACATTATCTTTTTCATTTAATTTTAAATGTGCACATTCAGTAAAAAATGATGCATTATTTTCTATAAACTCTATTTTCTTTAAATCTTTTTCCATATTATTCTCCCTATATATCTTATGTAAAAAAAATAAGAAGTATACAAGTACTTCTTATTCAAATATTGCTTTGCCTTTTATTTCTTGACTAGGCATTAATTTTTTTGTTTTTGAATTTTTTCCAATTAATTCTAATTCATATTCATCATAATTAGAATATTGTCTTATAAAATTATAAGCTTCAGTGTCTGATATAATTTCTTTTTTTAATTCTGTACTATCTTCATTGTGAGTAATATTTTCTGAATATTTTCGATAATATTTTTCAATTCTTTTTAATAATTCTTTATTACTTTTTCCAAAATATAATCTATTAAACGCTATTGATAAGCTTTCTAATGTTATATAATTTTGTAGTAATAAATTGTCATTATATTTTAAAATTAGTTTTGCTTCCTCACTTTGAATTGGTAATTTTATTTCTATAGAATCTGAATTAATAAACAAATTATTTAATTTATCAATTAATTCTTGTTTTTCGTTATTTTCTTTAGCTATTCCAGAACATCTAATAATTTCAATAATGGATATTTTTATATATTTACTTTCCATCTGAGTTCCTCCTCTTAAGAATTTACTCCTTTTATTCTTTTTTCTTCTACTTCATCAATTTCATACCATTTTTTCTTTTTAGGTTTTCCAATTGTTTTTTTAGTAATTGAATACCATAATAATGGTGCGATTAATAAAGAAGAATATGCTCCTGCTATTAACCCTATTAATAATGCTATATTAAAGTTTAATATTTCATGTGTTCCAAATATAATTAACGTAATAACTGGTATTAATGTTGTTATTGTTGTTATTATACTACGTGAAAAAATATTTGATATAGCTTCATTTACAATATCTGATAAATCGTCTTTTGATTTTATTGATTTATTTTTTAACAATTCTTTAATTCTATCAAATGTAACAATTGTGTTATTTATTGAATAACCAATTATTGAAAGAAGTGCTGCTATAAAAATGGGCGATACTTCTAAATTTAATAAACTAAATACAGTTATCATCATAAATAAATCATGTAATAATGCTACTATACCTGATATAGCATAACTAAATTGATAGCGAATTGATATATATACAATAATTGCTAACATAGCTATTACTACTGACAATATAGCATTTTTAACTAATTCTTGTTTTACAACATTTGATACAACACCAATATCAGTTGATGCATTATAAGTTTTATTTAAGTGATTTTCTGTTTCTAATATTTGTGTTTCATTTAAACTATCTGATATTGTTATATCTATTGTTTTTTCATCTATTGAATCTATTGTTAATATGTTATAATTTAAATTTTCTAAATCTGTTTTTATATTTTCTACATTTATAATATCACTTGATTTAATAGTTATTGATGTACCACCTTTAAATTCTACTCCTAAATTTAGTTTATTTGTACATAATGATATTACACCAGCTATAAAGATAACAACTGGAACTATAATAATTATACGTGAATTTTTTATAAAATTTCCTTTTATTTCTTTATTTTTAGTTCCTACAAAAAATTTAGCTTTATCATCAAAATAATTTGTTTCAACTATTTTATCTAACATTTTTCTTACTAAGAAAACCATTACAAATAAAGTTGTTATTATACTTATTATTAGCATTGTAGCAAATCCTTTAACACTACTTTCACCAAATATAAATAAAATAATTGCTACTAAAAGTGTTGTAATATTTGAGTCTAATATTGTTCCAATAGAAGCTTTATTACCATTTTTGTATGATAATTTAAAATCTTTTCTTAACTTATATTCATCTCTTATTCTTGTAAAGTTAATAACATTTGCATCTACTGCCATACCTATTCCAAGCAATATTGCAGCTATTCCAGGTAATGACAATACTCCACCTATTAACCAAAATACAAAGAATGTTAAGAATGTATATATAATAATTCCAATTGATGCTATAAATCCAGCAAATCTATACATTATTATCATAAATGCAATAATCAATGAAATTCCAATTAATCCAGCAATAAATGTTTTTTGTAAAGTATTTGCTCCAAAACTAGCATCTACAGTTTTTGATGAAATTTCTGTTAATTTTGTAGGTAAACTGCCTGAATTAATTAATTCTACTAATGATGTTACTTCTTCTTTTGAAAAGTTACCTTGAATAATAACATCACTTGAAAATCCTTGTGATACACCTGCTACTGATAAACATCTTGAACTACTTAAACTTCCACATTTTGCTTGTTCTTTTTCAAAACTATCTGTTTGTTCATCAAAATCTAACCATATAACAATTCTATTGTCTTCACTTTCACTAATAGCTTTAGTTACTTTATAAAATTCATCTTTATTATTGATCGATAAAGATACTGCAGGTAGTCCTTTTTGATCTTGACTAACTTTTGCTCCACCACTTACTAGAACATCACTATTCATAAGTAAGTTATTTTTCGTATCCCTAAAAGTTAAATTAGCTGCTTTACTCAATATTGTTCGAGCTTGTTCTATATCTGTAACACCTGCTAATTGAACACGAATTTTATCTTCACCTTCTACTGTGATAACAGGTTCAGATACTCCTAAACCATCTATTCTCTTTAACATTGTTTTATAAGTATTTGTAACCATATCATTTGTTACAACTTCACCATTAATACTTTCAACTTTATATAATACTTCAAAGCCACCTTGTAAATCTAATCCAAATTTTAAATTTTTAAATAAACCTGGAAAACATAAACAAATTAAAACAGTTATAACTGTGAAATAAAATATTAAAAATTTAAATCTTTTTTTATTTTTCATAAAACCCTCCTACTCAAAATATAATTTTCTATTACGCATACTCATCTTATCTTTTATATAATTATCTAATTGATTGTCTTCAATATCAAAAATATCACATGTCATCTGATATAATGATAAATCTTTTGAATTTTTCCATTTCATTTCTTTTAAATAATTCCATATATCTTCTTCTGTAGCATATACGTAACCATTTCTTTTTAACTCAGAACGACGCGCTGATAGTGCTGGTCTAAGTCTTTGGTACAGCTCTTCTAATGAACTAAAAGTAATATCCATTGTATTACCTCCTTTAACCATAACTATATTATATATTATTTTTTTTATATTTGAAAGTATAAAATTAAGTTTCATTTAAAAATATATATTTTATATATCAAAAAAATTCCAATACTATAACTTTTTTATTGGAATTTTTAATTTTATAAAATAAATTTTATGATATTACTGACTTAGATATTGTTATTACTGGACGAATACCAAGGATAGTGTTACGAGCAGCATAGCGATAAAAGTATCCGTAGCTAAATACGAACCAAACATCTTTTCCAGAGCCGGCTTTACCTACTGTTGTTGATGTCCAATAGCCATTATTACTTGAATCAGCTACATTACAGCCATAACTTGTACAATCCTTTGTATAATCAAATAACCATGCATATTTACTTGTCCCTTTTGATGTGGCTGTTTGTGTTTGAGTTTTAGAATCTAAGTAATACCAAGAATCCATACTTGATGAATTAAACCCAGTTTTACCAGTTATTGTATTTACTTCTTCTGCTGTAATTAATCTTGGATTTACTTTCCAACCTGACGCTGTTTTTAAATCTTCTACTACTGCATATAAATTACTTTGCTCATATGTTACATTTTTATCATCATCGTTCCATTTAATTTTAGCAGTTGTATTATGGTCTAATATCATATTAACTGTTGATGAATCTTCATTATCATTAAATGTATACCATTTCATACATCCTGTTTTTGTTCCAGTTGTACTTACTGATTCTGATTCACTACATTTACTATTTGTTTCAGGATTATAATAGATTGCTGTTCCATTTGAATATACTTTATATGTTGTTTTTGGATGTTCACCTATTTCACCATTTTTTATTGTTTCTCCATTACAATTTATTACATATTCTCCTATTTTTAATGAACATTCTGTTACTTGACCTTTTTCTATTTTTACCCAACTATCTTCTGTTGGTTGTTCTCCTTTTACTTTGACATCATATGTTGTACTTTTTAATTTACTTACTTCATATACTCCATCTTCTATATTTGTTTTATTTGTATCTAACATATTAGTAGCTATTGTTTTTTCTACTGCATCCAAATATCCTAGAGCACTTGATTCTGCTCCTCCTTTTTTTGCTTTTTCTATTATTCCTAATATCATTGGTGTTGCGATTAATGCTATGATTGCTAGTATTACTATTACTGCTAGTAACTCTATTAATGTAAATCCTTTTTTCATATCTTATTCCTCGTATAATCAATCTTAGGAGAAATCCTATAGATTGATTTTTTTCTTTCTATTATATTTTTGAGTTATAA
>CAKOWF010000033.1 GCA_934122215.1 uncultured Bacilli bacterium
TTATTTCCATCTATTTATTACATCACAGTTACTACTATGTGGCTCAGGATTTGGTAATTCCATACGAATAATTAGTGGAACTTTGAATGCTTTACCAAATGCTACACAAGTACCAGGTTGTAATGTTTTTTGCTTTTCTACTATTTCAGCATTAATATTTGGAAGCATCTTTTTAATATAGTCTAAATCTCTAGGATGATTCATTTTAAATATAATAAAATTACTACATTGAGAAATAACAGTTTCTGATATTTCTACTGGACGCTGAGATATTAAATTAAATATTAAACCATACTTTCTTCCTTCTTTAGCAACTCTTTCAAAGATATTATATCCAAGTAAAAAGTTATCAGTATCATTTTGAACATATCTATGGGCTTCTTCTAGAAATAAATGAAATGGTATACTAGCTCTTACTTTTAATTTTTTAGTAAAATCAAATAACATTTTAGTATATATTTTTGTTATTATTTTAGCTAATGAATCATCAATATCTTCTAAATTAAAATTAATTATTTGAGCTTTACCATTATTGCTAGCTACTAATGTAGAAATATATTGTTCTAAAGTTACATACGATGGATAACTAAAATATATAGAATTTTGACTAATTACTAATGAATGTAATCTTACCTTTAAAGTTACTGCTTCATTATACATTTTTTCATTTCTAAGTAATCCTTCAGAAATTAAAGTAAATTCTAAAGCCTTTTCTAAATCTTTTAATGTATAAAAATTAGGATTCCCAGGTTCATATCTATCATATTCATCATGAATAAAACTTGAGATGTATTCTGTTACTAAAATATTTTCGGTAAATTCACCATCTTTATCAATAGTAAAACATTCTCTAAATTTTCTTACATAACCAATACCTTGCACTGGAGCATTTAAATTAAATTTATCAGTTGAACAACTAGCTAAAATAGAAAATATATCGTTTCTTTTAGCAGTTGAAGTTTGATTAGTATATAAAATAGTCATTATTGCTTTAGCTATTAAATGATTTTTATGATTTTCTGCTTGTTCACTTGATTCAGAAAATATACTAACTAATTTTAACATTCTTTCAATAATCGGTATTTGTGAATGACTGTCTGCTTGTAAAAGGAGTGCCATATCATCAATACCAAGTAACCATAATGGAATTCTAAGTATTGATCCATCTGTATCACTTAAATTAGTTGTATAATACTTAAAATGATAGTTAGGATTATATTTATCAATACTTGAAAAAGCATTATGATATTCTCCATATGCATCAAATATAAAGAAATTTGATTTAAATGGAACTATTTTAGTTTTTTCAAATAAATTTTGAAGTAAACGTGCTACACCATATGATTTACCACTACCAGTATTACCAAATATAGCCATATGATTACTAAATAAATCATTTATATCTGTATAAATTGGACAATTATCATATAAAGGGGAATAACCTAAAAATAAATTATTTTCAGTATCACTTCCTACTAAATATTTTAATTCTTCATTAGTTATTAATCTAATTTTAGAATTAAGTGATGGTTTCATTATTAAACCTGCTATAAATTTATTATTTATTATTTCTCCTAAAAAATGAATTGTTACTTTATTATTATCAATATCTTCTACTTCTCCAATAATTTTTCTTCCATTATCTTCAAATATTACATGCATATTCATTAAATTAGAATTTACTTCTTCTAATTCAATATGCGCTAGAGTATTACTTATATACACTATTTTACCAACCATAATATCACCTATTCTTCTATAATTTTAGTAATTTCATCTTCTAAATTACTATTTTTTATTATTTCTTTTATTCTTTTATTTTTATCATATACTTTTAAAATATTTTCTAAATATATTAATTTATTTTCACTATCTTTTATATTCTTATGAATAGCATTTCTTGATACATTATAATTTTCACTTATTTCACTTAAACTATAATTATTAAAATAATAATCTTCAAAATATTCTTGTTGTTTTTCAGTTAAAGTGTTTCCATATATGTCATATAAATCTATTAAATATAATCTATTATCCATAAAAAATTCCAATTAAAACTATTAAAGAAGCTATTAAATATAAAATAGTGAAACCTTTTCTTTTGTATATTTTATAATTATTATAACTCATTATAAGTAAAGTTAAAATCAAAAATATTTTAATTAATAATTCTACATTTAAAAATAAATTAATAACTAAAAATATAACTACACAAGTTGTTAATATTGCTTGTATGAATAACCATATATTATTCATTATCATCACCTAGTCCTTTAAATAATCCATATATATATTTTTCTATATCAAATACTTTAAAATCTTCTTTTTTTTCTCCTAAACCTATATATTTTACAGGTATTCCAACACTTTCTTTTATAGCAAGTACTATTCCACCTTTAGCAGTACCATCTAACTTAGTTAAAACTATCCCCGTTATATTAGTAATTTCTTTAAAACTTTTAGCTTGACTTATTCCATTTTGACCTGTTGTAGCATCAATTACAAGTAAAGTTTCATGAGGAGCACCTTCTATATTATTTTTAATTACTTTATTTATTTTTTCTAATTCATTCATTAAATTTACTTTATTTTGTAATCTTCCTGCTGTATCTATTAAAACAACATCATAGTTTTCTTCTTTTGCTTTTTTAAGTCCATCAAATACTACACTAGCTGGATCTGCATTTTCTTTAAAAACTATATCTGATGATGTTATTTGAGCCCATTCCTTTAATTGTTCAACAGCTCCTGCTCTAAAAGTATCAGCTGCTACTAATAAAACTTTTTTATTTTCATTTTTTAATTTATAAGCAATTTTTCCTATTGAAGTAGTTTTTCCTACACCATTTACTCCTACAAATAATATAACTGTTGGACCATCATTACTAAAATTTATTTTATTAACAATAATATCATTTTGAACATATATAATAAACATTTCATCTACTATTATTTCTTTTAAAGCATTAACTGATGTTATATTTTCTCTTTTTACTCTTTCTTTTATTTTCTTTGTAAATTCCATTACAGTATTAACACCAATATCAGCGCTTATCAATATATCTTCTAATTCTTCATAATATTCTTCATCTATGATATTGTGTTTCATAGTTAATAAATTTAATTTTGAAGTAAATTCTTTTCTTGTTTTTTCTAAACCTTTATCATAGCTTTCTACTGAAGCTTTTTCTTCTTTTTTAAAAACATTTTTAAATTTATCAAAAATACCCATAAAACCCTCCTAGCATCTTATTTAATTTTACACTATTTTTGTATTTTTTTAAACCCATTTAGATAAAATTATTACCACATTTATTAAATATGAATATAATACAAAAGAGAGAGGGGAATATTTTTGAAAAAGTTTGTTTTATTAATAATTTGTGTTTTAGTTATTGGTAGTATAGTTTTTATGTCTTTTTATAAAAAGGAAGACACAAATCTTAAAAAAGTTAGAGTTGCTGAAGTTACACATTCTATTTTCTATGCTCCACAATATCTAGCACATTCATTAGGATATTTTAAAGATGAAGGACTTGATGTTGAAATTATTTTAACTAGTGGTGCGGATAAAGTTACTACTGCTGTTCTATCTGGAGATGTTGAAATAGGTTTCTGTGGTAGTGAAGCTACTATTTATGTTTATAATAATGGTGAAGATGATTATTTAGTTAATTTTGCTGGTTTAACTAAAAAAGATGGTAGTTTCTTAGTATCTAGAAGTAAAGAAGATTTTGATATTAATGCTTTAGTTGGTAAACATATTATTGCTGGTAGAAAAGCTGGTATGCCTGCTATGACACTTGAATATGCTTTAAATATTAATGGAGTTAAAACAAGTGAAGTTAATTTTGATACAAGTATTGATTTTGCTTCTACTACTGGAGCATTTATAGGAGGTACTGGAGATTATGTATCAGTATTTGAACCTACAGCGTCTTCATTAGAAAAACAAGGTGTTGGATATATTGTTGCTTCTATTGGAGAATTAGGAGGTACTGTTCCATATACTGCTTATAATGCTAGATTAAGTTATATTGAAAATAACAAAGATGTTATTAAAGGATTTACTAAGGCAATTGATAAAGCATTAGTTTATGTTAAAGAACATAGTTCTAGTGAAATTGCTGAAGTTATATCTAGTTATTTTCCTGATACATCACTTAATGATATTACATCTATAGTTGATAGATATAAAAATATTGATGCTTGGTTTGGTAGTACAACTATTTCTGAAAATGATTTTAATCACGTTATGGATATTATGGAAAATGCTAATGAATTAACAAATAGAGCTCCTTATGAAAAATTAGTTACTAATATAAAATAAAAAGCCTTTTATGGCTTTTTAATATTACCAACTAGTTTTAACACCTTTGATAACTAAATAATTTCTATTATCTTCTTTAACGTTATTTGCTTTAAAAGCTTTTAAAGCCTTATCAAAATATTCTTTTGCTTTTTCTTCTGTATCAATTTCTTCATACACGTACTTAAGAGCTAATCCATAATCTTTGTCATCTTTTAAGTAACCACTTTTAACTGATTCATCAGTCATTGTATATACAAGTTTTTGACCATTTTCATCTACTGTACATGTAGCAGTTACACCAGGATATGTTAAGTCAACATATTTTTCTATACTAAAAGCATTTTCTGGACAATATTTAGAATCGGTTCTTTTATCATAAAGATAGATCATTTGAAATTCTTTTAAATTTCCATCTTTATCATATTTAACAATAAAATCTTCTGTATGTTCAAAATCTTCATCATAATAATGATATTCATATACAGAATACTTACTCGATTCATCTTTTGTACCTAATAAATTACTTTCACACCCTGTTAATAAAAACAATGCTACTAAACTTGATAATATAATTTTTTTCATAACTTACCTTCTTTCTTTACTTTAAAACAATTTCTTGTTAAAGCCTTATTTATACATAATTATTCTCTACCTATTAATAATATAACATAATATATAAATAATTAAAAGTTATTCTTCAATATTATGCCTTTGTCATAACCAATTTGTAAATATTTACATAAAATAAGATAGCTAGGAGGGATATTGTGGGGGAAAGCATTTTAAGTGTGCAAAATCTAAGAAAAATATATCATACAAAAAATGAAGAAATTTTAGCTGTGGATAACTTTTCGTTTACACTTCATAAAGGTGAAATTATAGCCATAGTAGGACCTAGTGGTTGTGGAAAATCTACTATTTTAAATATGATTGGTGGATTAATACCAAAATCCAGTGGAAAGATAGAATTTAATGAAGAAAAAAATATTAGTTATATGTTACAGGAAGATGCTCTATTTCCTTTTAGAACAGTATATAAGAATTGTCTAATTGGTTTGGAAGTTAAAAATATAAACACCAAAGAGAATCAAAAATACGTACATTCTTTAATTAAAAGATATGGTTTAGAAGAATTTGAAAATAGTCTACCTAATAACTTATCTGGTGGTATGAGACAAAGAGTAGCTCTAATTCGTACACTAGCTACACATCCTAATTTAATTCTTCTTGATGAGCCATTTTCAGCTCTAGATTTTCAATCTAGATTATTACTTACAGATGATGTTTATAAAATAATAAAAGAAAAAAATATTAGTTCTATTATAATAACTCATAATATTGAAGAAGCAGTAAGTATAGCAGATCGCATAATCGTACTATCTGATAGACCTAGTATTATCAAAAATATTTATAAAACTAATTTTAATAATTTACCAAGTTTAAATAGAAAAGAAGAAAATTTTAATCAATTATGTACTCAAATATGGAAGGATATTGATATTCATGTTTAGTAAAGAACATATTAATTATTTAAAAAAATTAAAAAAAGAAAAAATATTAATAAGATGTTTTCAATTATTAATTATTTTTATTTTCATTATTGGTTGGCAAATTTTAGCTGATAAAAAAATTATCAATACCTTTATTACATCAAGTCCTAAAAAAGTCGTTGAAACAATTATTATGTTACATAAAACTGGGGAACTATATCATCATATTTTTGTTACATTATATGAAACTTTATTTAGTTTTATTTTAGGTACTGTACTAGGCTTTTTAATTGCTGTTATATTATGGTGGAATAATTTTTTATCGAAAGTTATTGATCCATACTTAACAATTATCAATAGTTTACCAAAAGTAGCGCTTGGTCCAATTATAATAATTTGGGGTGGTGCTGGAATAAAATCTATTATTATTATGGCACTACTTATTTCTACTATTATAACTATTATTAATGTTACAGATGGCTTTAATAGTGCTCCTAATAATCAAATTAAATTATTAAAAACTTTTAATGCCACTAAATTACAAATTTTTTATAAATTAATACTTCCTCACTCATTTAAAATAATCATAAGTGCTTTAAAAATAAATATTAGTATGTCATTAATTGGTGTTATTATGGGAGAGTTTTTAGTTTCTAAAGAAGGTATAGGTTATTTAATAGTATATGGTTCTCAAACATTTAACTTAAATTTAGTAATTACTGGTGTTATTATATTGGCTATATTATCAGCTATAATGTATTATTCAATTCTATATATGGAAAAAAAACTTAATGAAATTCATTAAGTTTTTATATTTTAATTATTTTTTACATATTCTTCTAAATTAAAATATTGATGTTTTGTAATATTAGAAGTTGGTAATGTTATATTTGGAATATCTAAATTTTCATGTAATTCATCTAAATATATAATATTATCAATTTTTTCTATTAAAAATTTATCATATTTAGAAATTAATTCCTCTTTTGAATTTGTTACAATAACAACTTTTTTATCATTTTTTACTAATTTACTTAATTTATATAAACTAGTCATATCATCAAAATTATCAAAATAATATGAGTATTGAACATTTAATTCACATAATTGATCTATTAAAATATTACTTATTCTGTTTAACTTTTCATTACCTATTATAAAAATAGCTGTTTTATTTTGTAAGTTTGTTAAATCAATTTGATTTCCACATAAATTATTTAATAAAACTTCTCTTATACAAAAGAAATTTAATTTTTGTTTCATAACAGATATTATGCTTCCTCTTGTATCAGTTGGAGCATATACTATTTGAGATCCGATCATATAAATATTATCAATAATATCTAAATTATCAAAATATTTTTTTATAACTGTTGTATTATCGTAATTTTTTTCAGCTAAAGTAGACATTGCCTGAATACTACCTAAATTAATTTCTTCTTCTTTTCCTTCTCTAAATAATATTAAAACTAAAGTAGTAAAATAGTCAGCTGCTGAATTATCCCAAAATGGATCACTATTATGTTTATCTGATTTAAATATTTCTTTTGCTAAATCATTTATTAAATCAACAGCTTTATCTTTATTTCCTTTTTTATAAAAATAATATGGTAATATTAAAGGATTATAAGAGTTACTATTCATACTTTCTTTTAAATTCAACACATAGGTATTATAATCTTTTAAATCTAGATTTTTTTTAAACTTATCATAATATACTGTATTATCACTAAATATTAATAAATTTTCATCATTATTAATTGAATTATTAATTTCATCAAATAAATTTTTCTTTACTAAACTTGTATTATTTTTTCCTATTAAAATTTTTGTATTTTTCATATTATCACCTTTCCTTAAAATAATGTTTTTTTCATTATTACTTGTTTTTCTTTATTTTCTAATTTTCCATCTTTAATTTTACTTCTCATTTCATCTACTTTTTTTATAGCTTCCTTTTTTAAATCTATTTGTTTTAATAATTCTTTTTTTTTGTTTAAAAATAATTCTTCAGTAAAGTTATCCCAATTATTTTTAATTTCTTCTAGAGAAAATCCAATGTTTTTTAATGTTTCAATAAGTTTTAAATCTTTTAATTGTTCTTCTTTATAATATCTATATCCTGTAAACAAATCAACTTCGATTGGCTTAAATAAATCAATGTCGTCATAATATCTTAAAGTTTTTACAGAAAATCCTGACATTTTAGAAAATTCACCTATCTTAAATAACACTTTTTCCTCCTTTCATTTCCACTATAACACTACATCCAAGTGGAAAGTCAATATCATTTTTATTATATCATTTTTATTTTAATAACCCAATAATTTTATAACAAATCCAATTGTTATTATTAAAATCAAAATAATTACATAGCTAAATAATGAAGTATCATCATCAGAATAATTTTTACCATCTAAATATATTTGATCTTTTATATACGTTTTTCTTAAATTATCATATTGATATTTTTCACATGATTCACCATTACCATATACATATTTTTTTACCTTTGGACAATAATATAGTGCTCCATTTACTTTACCATTTTTTTTATTGTCAAATTTTAAATGACAGCAATCATAACAATTCATATTTTCCCTCCTTGTTAATTAAAATATCATTACAGTTAACAGGAAAGTCAATAATTTCTATTATAAAAAAAATAACAATTTATAATTGTTATTAATTGTATGAATTTATTTTAATTCAGTGGTTGCCTTAGCATTTAAATCTAAATCAGCTCTTCTACCTAATTTATAAGCATAATATCCGGCTGCTCCTATCATTGCTGCATTATCTGTACAATACTTCATTTCAGGAAATGTTAAATTAATATTATTTTTTCTACATAGTTCTGTTAATTTTTCTCTTAGCCCTTTGTTAGCTGATACCCCCCCGGCAACTATTAAATTATTAACTTTGTATTCTTTTAGAGCTTTCATAGTTTTTTTAGTTAATATATCAACTACATTGCTTTGGAAAGAACAAGCTAAATCATTTTTTCGAATTGTATTTCCTCGTTGTTCTTCATTATGGACTAAATTTATAACAGCACTTTTTAACCCACTAAAGCTAAAATTATAACTATCATCATTAAGGGGCATTGGCAAATTATATGTATTTTCACCTTCATGGGCCATTTTATCAACATGTGGTCCTCCAGGATATGGAACATCTAATACACGAGCCACTTTATCATAAGCTTCACCTACTGCATCATCTAATGTACCACCTATATGTTCAAATGAATAATCTTCTTTCATATATATTAAATCAGTATGTCCACCACTAACAACAAGAGCAATTAGTGGAAATTCTAAAGGTTTTACTAAATTATTTGCATATATATGTCCTGCAATATGATGTACTGGAATAAGAGGTTTATTATATATATATGCTAATGTTTTAGCAGCATTAACTCCAATTAATAGTGACCCTATTAATCCTGGACCATAAGTTACAGCAATAGCATCAATTTCATTCATTGTCATACCACATTTATTTAAAGTTTCTTCAATTACAATGGTAATATTTTCTATATGGTTACGACTCGCTATTTCTGGTACTACTCCACCATACAATGCATGAATATCCATTTGAGTTAAAACCACAGTTGATATTTCATCATACCCGTTTTTTATTATTGAACAACTTGTTTCATCACAACTTGATTCAATTGCTAAAATATATAAATCTTTCACACACTCACTCCTTACACATTAAATAACCATCTTCATTATTATAATAATTTGTTCTTGTTGCAACTACATTAAAACCACAATTTTTATAAAATTCAATTGCCTTAGTGTTGCTTTTTCTAACTTCTAAACTAATATTATTATTATTTAAATAATTAATTAATTTTTTACCAATTCCATTTCTTCTAAATTCATCAAATACTAAAATATAATCAATTTCAATTCTATCATATATTTTATCATAAACCAATATTCCCTTCAAAATATTATTTTCTTCATATACTAATGTTTTAGAATAAATATTAAAAGGATTTTTCACATTAAAATAATCGCTTATAATAGCAATTATTTCTTCATTATTAACTTCTTTTATCATAATTTTCTTCTGCTTCTGTTTTTTTTAGGTAATTTGGAACTACTTCGTGAGGATTAATTGATTTATCATTTTTATGTTTTTCTACAATTTTTTCAATATCTATATTAGGAGTAATTGTATTATCAAAATTGTTATAATAACTGACAAATTCGCAGTCATCTAATCTTGTTCTTCTTTTTAATTTATTAATTAATTTTTCCTCCGTAATATATGCATCATCAAACATATTATTTAAATTATTATCATACATTCCTGCATATACAGCTTCTCTTCTAGCATCAATATAAGGAATAATATATTTTTTTGAAGTTTTGGTAGTTGCTAATAACTCTAACTCAGATATTGTAACAATTTCTTTTTTTAGTCCCCAAGCTATTACTTTAGCAGTGGTAACTCCAATTCTAACACCAGTAAATGATCCTGGCCCATTAACTACATATATTCTATTAATCTCATTAATTGTTAAATTATTTTTATCAATTAATTTACTTATTAAGGGTAGAAACTTTTCCGACAAGTGGTTATCATTATCTTCAATAATTGAATCAATAATTTTTTCTTCTTTTAAAATGGCTACTATTACTTTTTTATCGGAACTATCTAAAAAAAGAGAAATCATAGAACTGCCTCACATAATTCCTCATATTGTTTTCCAAATGGAGTAATAATTAAAATTCTTTTATTTTCATCTACTACTTTAAATTTAATATTTAATCTTTCTTTAGGTAAAATATCTTTAATAGAATCAGCCCATTCTATTATGACTATGCCACCTTTATTAAAATATTCTTCAATACCAATACCTTCAGCATTACCATCTAAACGATACACATCCATATGATATAATGGCATTTCTCCACTTTCATATTCTTTTATAATATTATATGTAGGTGAAGTAATATTTTCAGTTATACCTAAAGAAGAAGCAAAACCTTTTGTAAAAACAGTTTTTCCACTGCCTAATTCTCCATCTAAACATATTATCATATTTTGAAATTTTTCTGATTCAAAATTTTGTGCCATTTCTATTGTTTCTAATTCGTCATGAGTTGTTATTTTATATTCCATTTTTATCACCTGTATATAGTATATCAAAATTTTAAAATTAATTTCAATATATATTCAAATAAAATTTAATAAAGTAAAAAAAGGCAATAGATTATGCCTAATAATGTAAAATATAATAAATAACTTTAATTAATTGTAGGTATAACTAATTAAAATTATTTAAAAATAAACAAAAAAAAAATTTGCAACTTGCTATTTTCGCTTACACTATCGTCGCCGTAAAAGTGCTTAACTTCTGTGTTCGGGATGGGAACAGGTGTATCCACTTTGCCATAGTCACAAATTTAATATAGAGAAATAATTCTCTGAAAACATGATAATGTGTTAATCTAATCAAATTAATAAATGATTAAATCCTCGATCTATTAGTACTAGTCAGCTCAACATGTCGCCATGCTTCCACCTCTAGCCTATCAACCTTGTAGTCTACAAGGGATCTTACTTTATAAAAAATGGGAAAACTCATCTTGAAGTTGGCTTCCCGCTTAGATGCTTTCAGCGGTTATCCA
>CAKOWF010000034.1 GCA_934122215.1 uncultured Bacilli bacterium
TTTTTTAATATATTTTCTGTATATTCTTCAGTACTCTCTTGTAATTCATAATCACCATTCATGTAATCTATTACATGTGAAAAAGAAGGTGTTGCTATATCATGAAAAAGTGCTGCTATGGAATAAGTTTTATTTTTAGTTAATTTATATGTAAGTAAACTACAAGTTAATGAGTGATCATATCTACTAATATATTCTCTAAAACTATATATTTTTTTGGATGCATAATCCATTCCACAAAAGTAACCAACCTTTTTTAATCTTTCTAAAGAAGGTGTTTTTAAATATTTAATTAGATATTTTGGAATATTTGAATAATCTAAATTTTCTAAATAATATTCTAAATATGTTTTACTCATTACATCCACAATCACATTCATCTAAGTTTTCATCTAAAAAGTCTATCAAATCATCTAATTTTACTTTATATTCTTCTTTAGTATGATTATTTTTTATTGTTAATATATTTGTTTTTGCTTCTTCATCACCAATTACTATTACAAATTTAGCATTTAATCTATCTGCTTGTTTAAAGTTTCCTTTAATATTACGATTCATATAATCTATATCAGCACTGAATCCACTTAATCTTAATCCATTTAAAATACTCATTGATACTTCTTTTTCATTTTCACTTAATGGAATTATATAAATATCTAAATGATCATCTTCTACTAAATTTATATTTTCAAATTCTAGGGCTGTTAAAAGTCTTTCTAGGCCTAAAGCAAATCCTACTCCTGGTGAATCTATATCTGAAATAGTTTTTACTAAACTATCATATCTTCCACCACCACATAATACATTTTGACTACCAAAACCTTCTACATTTGCTTCTACTTCAAATACAGTATGTGTATAGTAATCTAATCCTCTTACTACATTAGGATTTATTATATATTCAATATTCATACTATCTAAGTACTTGCATACTTTATCAAAATGTTCTTTACTAGTTTCATTTAAATAATCTATTGTTTTTGGTGCATTTTTTATACATTTTTTTTCTGCATCTACTTTACAATCTAATATACGTAATGGATTTTTTAAAAATCTTTCTTTACAATCATCACATAAAGTATCTATATATGGTTTAAAATATTCTATTAATGCATTACGATAATTTTCTCTTGATTCTTTGTCACCTAATGAATTGATATTTACTTTTATACCTTTTAAACCTAGTAGTTTATATAAGTTTACAGGTATACTTATTACCTCTGCATCTGTAGCAGGATCAATTGTTCCAAATACTTCTACACCAAATTGATAGAATTCTCTGAATCTTCCTGATTGAGGACGTTCATATCTATACATTGGTCCAAAATACCAAGCTTTTACAGGTTGAGTAGCATTTCCATACATTTTGTTTTCTACATAACTTCTAACTATACCAGCTGTACCTTCTGGTCTTAGAGTCATTAATCTATCTCCTCTATCTTTGAAGTCATATGTTTCTTTTGTTACTATATCAGTAGTTACTCCTACTCCTCTATGGAATAATTCACTTGCTTCAAATATAGGAGTTCTAAAATATTCATAATTATATTTTTCCATTAATCCTTGTAATAAATTTTCAATATATATTATTTGTTTACCTTTTTTAGAATATACATCATATGTTCCTTTTGGTTTTTGTATCATAAATTTCCTCCTTATTTTTTTACTAAAACTAATTCTGTTTTGTCTTTACTATCAATTATATCTTTTAGATTATGGATATTCCCATTTAAATCTATTAAACTACAATTTAAATTATCATTTACTGATTTTTCTGTTAATATGATTCCTCTATATATATCTAAATTGTTTAATACTTCCCATCTTGCTTCTTTTATTGACTTTTCTACTGTTGATTTTAGTGATCTTGCACCAGTTTTTAATTTAATTGCTTGGTTAGCAACACTATCTAGATATCCTTCTGTCCATCTCAATTCTATATTAATTTTGTTTAATTTTTCTTTTTCTATTAATAGTGCACTTTCATTAGATAAAGTTAAAATTTGTTTTAATGATTCTATAGTATGTCCTGTAAGTTGAGTTATTACAGAGAATCTTCCCATTAATTCTATAGGCATATTTCCATATTTTACAAAGTCTTCTATTTCTAATTTTTTGTATTCAATATCTTCTTTTGGTTTTTTATTTGTACTATTAAAACCGATATTATTGCTATTGTAGTTATTATCTGATTTTGTAGCAACATCGGTAAATGCCCCAGTTGCAAATATAGTTAATTTAGATGTATTAAATTGTTGAGTTCTATTATTTACTTTTACATCATAAGTTGTCCCTTGAATAAATGGTAATAATGTATTTAGAACACCTTTACCATTAACATCACCATTACTATCCGTACCTTTTTTATCTATTTCATCAAATACAACAATTCCTTGTTCTGCTTTTTCTACACTACCTGCTTTAATTACTAAGCGCGCTAAAAAATCTTCTATACTAGCACCTACATATCCTGGCACAGTTATCTGTGTTGTATCAATTATTTCCATAGGCATATCAAAGTATTTACTTACAGCTTCAGCTAGTAATGTTTTACCACTTCCAGTTGGACCTACTAATAAGCAATTATTTTTACTAGATGGATTATCTGATAGTTTATTCATAACAATTGCTGATATAACATCTTTTTTTGCTTCTTCTTGACCAATTATTTTTTCATCAAAATATTTTTTTATTTCTTTAACATTAATCTTTTCTTGTGGTTGTTCTTCTTGAATTTCTATTTCTTCTTGTTTTGTTTCTACACTTGATTCATTATCATACATTTCTGCTATCTTATTAATTCTTTTTTCTTCTCGTTGCATTATTTTAGTTAATTCCAACTTGATTTTATCTATATCATCATATTGTTGTAAAATATGATATTTATCAATAAATTCATATAGAAATTCATTAGCTTTTAATGATTTTTCTTTATCCATATCTTCTAACTTTAATGTTAATTCTACATACATATCTTCTAAATTTTCCATTATTTTTTTTAAAGTGTTTATATCATTAATATTTAATAAGCTAGTGTATGCATCATTAAATATTGTTAAAATATATTCACTATCAATTACATCTGTATTATCTAAATATTCATTTTTCATTTCTATTACTGTATTATATATTTTTCTTAGTTGTTCAATTAATTGACTATAATTATTAATTTCTAGTAACTGTTCAAATTTATCTAATTCTATAGTAATTACTTCTTGATTATTATATTTATATGTTGAATCATTCATAACATGCTTAGATTCATTACCTAAGATGTAACTGTCATCAATATAATCACCTGAATCCGTTTGATTATTAATTTCTATTGATAATTTATTTAAATCGAGTTTTTTTACAACTATTTTTTCATAATCTGGTTGATAAAATCCAATATGAATATTTTCTGTTATCTCATCAAAATATAGTGATTTTGCTTCTTCTATATCTACTTTTGGATATAATTTTTGTAATTCACTTTTTGAGATAATATATCCAATTACTTGTTCTTCATCAGTTGTAGTAGATTCCCCATCATTAATAGTCAAATATTCAAATCCCATAATTGAATCAGTAAAGGTTAATTGTTCTATATTTGTTTCTTCATAATATTCTCTTTCTAATGTACCCTCTATTATATATAGTGGTGTAAATAAATAAATTCCTGGACTAATTAAATCTCTTTTCATTAATATTCCATATGATTTTTCCATAAAACCCTCCTAAATACAAAAAATATCTATATTGTAAGGACGAATTATCGCGGTACCACCTTACTTTATAGATATTTCTATACACTCAATTTCTTAACGCGAAAACACGATTATCTTTTATTTGATGTCTTCTTTTACTTATTTTTAAGTATTTACACCTACCATACTCTCTCTTTAAAATTTAAGTAAAATACTCTTTCAAACAATAATTAATATGCTTTTATTATACTACAATTAATTATAAATGTATATCCTTTATTATTTTTTTTAAATATATTTTTTGATTTTCTTCTTTTAATTCATAGTAATCTTTTACTCTATCATAAGTAAAACAATCCATATTTAATTTATAATCTATACAAATTTGTTCCCATATTTGTTTTAAACTATGACTTAATAAAATGCTTATATATTCTTTATACTTTGGATATCTTTCCACTAATTCATTAATATTACCTTCTGTAACATTAAATAGTACATTTTTAGTTATATATGTATCTTTAACATTTGAATTACAATTTGCATAGTCATATATTGGTGCGAGTTGTAGTTCTTTTGTTTTTATATTTTGTTTAAATTGTAGATTAATATTACATCTATCTTGTTGTAACATATAAGTATCAAGAGCTAATAATTTAAATATTTGATCTAATAATATTTGATAATTTTCTTTTGTTATTAGTAGTTTTAATATATCAATATTATCATTTATTTCTATATCTACTAAATCATAAAATGTATAATAATTATTATCAGTTGTTTTAAAATTTTGTGATGCAATACCATAATTATTTTTTGTTTTTGCTATTTCATATTTTACTGTTTCTAAATCTAATATATTAGCTAAATAAGTTCCTATTAATTCTTCTGAGATTGTAAATGGATAGAATCCATATTCAATATCTTTTTTAAAATAATACCAAATACCATTTTTATAGTACATTTTTGAATAATATTTTCTAGCTAAATTTGGCATTATATCTATAATAGAGTTTTTTTTATTTTCTGGTATATACTTATCACTTAAATTTAAAATATTTGTTTGATCAGTTATTAACTCTTCCAAAATTTTCATACTATCACCTAATGAAATAATATTATACACATTATTTTTAATATTACAATATAACTTAACACTTTTATAAAAAAAAGAGATTTTTTATCTCCTTAATAAAGTTAGAAAAATAACCCCTTTTTTTATTCTATTATGACTGTTCTCAGTCTTTCTAACTTCAACTTGATTGTATCATACTATTTTTTTAGTTTAAATAGAAAAAAAGTAAAGTTTACACAACTTTACTCTTTATTCCAATTTTTATATTTTTCTAATCTTTCTATAGCCTCTTTTTTAGATAATTCTACAAACTCATTATATTTATCTATATTTTTTTCTTTTAACATAGTAAATCTTGTTTGAGATTCTATAAAATCAATATATTTATTAAAATCTATATTTTTTGAGTCTATATTTACAATATTTGTAATTGGATTATATCTAATTAGTGGAAAAAATCCTGATTCTACAGCTAATTTTTCTATTAAAATACTATTTTGCATTCCACCTTTTATTCCATGAGTAATACAAGGTGAATAAGCTATTATAATAGATGGGCCATTATGACTATTTGCCTCTTTAAATGCTTTTATAGTTTGAACCATATTGGCACCTAATGAGATAGTTGCTACAAAACAATTTGGGTAATTCATAGCTATACTTACTAAATCTTTTTTATTAGTCTTTTTACCACTTGATGCGAATGATGCTATTGCGCCCATAGGAGTAGATTTGGATGCTTGACCACCAGTATTTGAATAAGCTCCAGTATCAAGTACTAATATATTAACATTATCAGTACTTGATAAAATATGATCTATTCCCCCAAAACCGATGTCATAAGCCCAGCCATCTCCTCCAACTATCCATATATTTCTCTCATATAAATAGTCCTTTAGAGATAAAATAATTTCATCATTAGTACTATTTAATAATTTATCTGATATATTACTATCATTAGGATTTTGTAACCAACTTTTATACAGTTCATTTTCATCAATATGATTTAACATATATGAGGCTATTTTATTTTTAATAAAATGATTACCTATTAATATACCATAACCGAATTCAGCATTATCTTCAAATAATGAGCTAGTCCAAGGAATACTATATGGATTATTTAGTAGTGTACCACCATATATTGATGAACAACCTGTAGCATTAGCAATTATTATTTTATCTTTAAATAATTGTGTTAAAATTTTTAAATACCCTACTTCTCCACATCCAGCACAACTAGATGGATTTGTAAATCCTGATTCTTTAAAAGCACAGCCTATAATAGTATCATCACTTAGAATATTTTTATTTTTTATATTATGAATTAAATAGTCAAATTTTATTTGTTCTTCTTTATTATTTAATATTAAATCAAGTGCTTTATTATTTTTAAATCCAGGACAAGTGTTGATACATACTTTACACCCTGTACAACTTCTAGCATTTACACTCATTATAAAATAATAATCTTTTAATAATGGATTTTTACATTTAACTGCTGACTCTTTAATATAATCTGGACTATTATTATATTCTTCTTCACTAAGTAAAAATGGTTTTATTACATTATTAGGGCAAACAAATGAACATTGATTACATTGTATACAATTTTCACTTATCCAATTTGGTATCAAATCACTAATTGGTCCATTATGTTTATGATATGGATTATGTACTCCATCTTTATAATTTAATACATCTTTTGTAGATAGTTTATTTCCTAATCTTTCATATAGTGATTCATAGAAGTTTAAATTCTCTTCTTTTACTTTTGCATTACTATTTAATTCAATCTTTTTTAATAAATTAAGTGAATTATCTATTGCTTCTTTATTATTTTTTATCATTTCTTTTCCAGCTTTTACATATTTGTATTCTACAAAATGTTTAAAATAATCAGTAGCTTTATTTATATCTATTAAATTAGTTAAAGATATTATTGGAAGTGATAACAACATATTTATTTTGCCATTTAATTTAGATGATTCTTTTAAAGCATCTATTACATATATTTGTAAATTTTTTTCTGTTATATTTTTTAAATTTATTGGTTTTATATAATTAAGTAATTCTTCACTACTTTTATTAGTATTTATTAATACTTTCCCATTTTCTTTTATATTACTAAATAAATCTATTTCACTTAAGTATTTATCTTTTGATATAACTACTACACTTGGATTTTCTACATAATATGGTTTATGAATTTGTTTATCACTAAATCTTAAATGACTTATAGTTATCCCACCTGATTTTTTTGAATCATATTCATTATATCCTTGAACAAATTTATTTGTATTTTCTCCTACTAAATCTATTATTGATTTTGATAATGATACCATACCATCACTACCATAACCATATATTAAAATATCATATGTGTCATTTATTTTAAAATTTGTTTCTTTTAAACTTAAATTAGTTACATTATCATTTATTCCTATAGTAAAATTATCTACTGGATTATCTAACATATCATATACTGCTTTTATTTGACTTGGATTAGTATTTTTTCCAGATAATCCATATCTACCACCTACTATAGTTATATTTTTTTCTTTTAGTGCATCTACTACATCTAAATATAGTGGTTCTCTAGAACATGGTTCTTTTGTTCTATCTAATACTGCTATTTTTTCTACTGTATTAGGTAATACATTTAAAAGGTGTTTTTTGCTAAAAGGTCGATACAAGTGTACTTCTATTAGTCCTAAATCACCATTTAAATTATCTATTACTTCTTTTATTGTATCATTTACTGAACCCATTGCTACTATTACCTTTTTAGCAGTTTTACTTCCATAATAGTTAAAAGGTTTATAATTTGTATGAGCTTTCTCATTTATTTTATTCATATAGTCTTCTACTATATTTATTAAAGTTTCATAATCTTTATTTCTTGATTCTGTTATTTGAAAATATATATCATCATTTTGATTTGTTCCTCTTACATTAGGATGTTTTGGATTAAGTGATCTATTTCTAAAATTTTGCATTTTATCATATGGTACTAAATCTAATAATTCATTAGTTTCTAACATATCTATTTTTGATATTTCATGACTTGTTCTAAATCCATCAAAGAAATGTAATACTGGTATACTAGAAGAGATTGCTGATAAATGAGATATTGGTGTTAAATAAGCAATATCTTGTACATTTGATGAAGCTATAATAGCAAAACCTGTTGATCTTACAGCGTATATATCTTGATGATCTCCCATTATACTTAAAGCATGAGTTGATAAACTACGTGCTGCCACATGAAATACTGCCGGTAACATTTCTCCAGACATTTTATACATATTTGGAATCATTAAAAGCAATCCTTGACTTGCTGTAAAAGTTGTAGCTAGAGTTCCTGATTCTAAGGCTCCATGAATTAATCCAGCTGCTCCTGCTTCACTTTGCATTTCTACTACTTTAACAATATCTCCAAAGATATTTTTTTCTTTATTTGATGCCATTTTATCTACATTTTCTGCCATTGTACTTGATGGTGTTATTGGATAAATACCTGATACTTCTGTAAATAAATAAGCCATTCTACTACATATTCCATTACCGTCTATTGTTATTTTTTTCATATCATCACCTATTTTATTATAACAAAAAATTTTAACTATTTATAGTTAAAATTAATTCATTTTATGATATTATTTTTGGAATAAATATTATTAGTGCTCCTATAAATGATGCTATACTAAATATTAAAGTAGCACTACTTGCTGTATCTTTTGCTATTTTAGCAAGTGGATGAATTTTAATTGTTTCTAAATCTACTACTGCTTCTATGGCTGTATTAATCATTTCACTACCTGCTACCATTCCAAACATTATAATACAAAATAGCCATTCATAATCTGATAAATTATAATATAATCCAGCTATTGTTACCACAATAATAGCTAGTACTATTATTATCATATTATGTTCATGTACAACTGCATATTTTATTCCATCTATTGCATGAAAGAAACTTTTGACATATCTTTCTATAGCTGTCCCTTTATCCTTATTTCGTAATACCTTCTTCACTTAAAATCAACTCCTGGCGACCAAACATTACTTTTTCTTCTGATTCAATCATGTGATCATATCCTAGTAAATGTAAAAAACCATGTACTGCTAGAAAACAAATTTCTCTTTTAAAGGAATGGCCATATTCTATAGCTTGGCTGTGTGCTTTTTCTACTGATATATATATATCACCTAAAATACGTACATCTATCCTTGGTATATCATAGCAATCTTCTAAAGCAAATGATATTACATCTGTTGTTCTATCAATATCTCTATATTTTTTGTTTAATTCATGTAAATATTCATTATCTGTTAAAATTACATTAAAATTTACTTCTCCTGGTTCTTCTATTATTATTGCCCTATTTAAAACTCTTCTTATATCTTCTATTTCTTTTATTTCTTCATTTGTTTCATTTATAATTTCAAACATTAATATACCCCCATAATTTTACTTAAATAAATTAAAATTCCACTAATAAATATCATAGTTATTATATTATAAAAATGATTATTTTTCAATATAGAAGGTAATTTATCTTTCACATTATGAAAAATTCTATATACTGTATAGCCTAATATACCACCTATTATATTTAACATAATATCATCAACATCAAATACTCTTCCTATTAATAATTGTGTAAATTCTATTGAAAGTGACACTATTATACTTAATATTGTAATAGTTTTTATTTTATCTAATTTTAAAAAATATGATATAAAGAAACCATATGGTAAAAACATTATCATATTACCTACCACATTTTTAAAAAATAATCTGCTAAAGATTGGATATCTAAACATTTCTTTAAATGGAATAAAGTTAGATGTTGACCAACTTACATCTTGAAATGTTACAACATAAAACAGTGATAATACATATATTATAAAAGAATATTTTAATAATTCTTCATATATAATTACTTTTTGTTTGTTTTTAACAAAATATACTATTCTAGCTGACACTAAAATAACTGTTACAATTAAAATCATAGGCCAAATATTATATATAATATTTCTAAGTGTTGTCTCCCACATTTATATCACCTATTTCTATATTTTTTATTTCAGTTATATCTTCTAATACACTAATGAATAAATCTAATATTATTGTACTATCTTTTATTTCTTTTTTCAAACATTTTATATTTAATATTTTTTCTTTACCTTTTAAATTACCATTTATTTTTTCTTCTACTTTTTGTATTGCTTTGTTAAATGCTTCCTCTTCAGTTAAATTTTCATTTATAATTATTGTTTCTTCCTGATATTCTTTTGAAATTTTAAATGGTATCAGTTTATTTTGATATATTATTTGTTCTTTTATTTTTTTTGTTTCAAATTTATGAAATGTAAATAACTCTAACTTTTTATTTAACAATGTGATTGATAATATTTTTTTAGTTTTTCCTGTTGTTTTTTCTTCATAATAATTCATTGGGTATTCTATGCTTGCTTGATACCATACTTCTCCATATACTTTTCCTATTGCTTTTACAGTATTTTTTAGTTCTTCATATAATTTTATTTCCCCTGTAATTATAGTATCTCCTTTTTTTACATAATCATTTATATTTTTTACAACCTCTCCTTTTACAGCATCAATATCTTTTATTATAGCATCTTTTTTTGCCACTATATTACTTGGTATATTATCACTATTTTCTTTTGTTATTATTCTTTCTTCTACCCTAACTATGTATTTAACGCCACTTCTTTCTATTTCTAACCACTCTATTTTATCTTTATATTTATCTAATATTTCTTTTTTTATATCTTGAATTTGTTTATAATTCTTAACTAGACTTTTTTCTTTTACACCTTTTTCTTTTAATTCATTTATTATTAATTCTCTTAGTTCTTTTGATGAATGTATTACTTCTACTTTATATATTACATTTGATAAAAATATAATTATTATAAAGCTTATTATTATTGAAATTATTACATGAATATTTTGTTTAATTAAATACTTTAATTTATTTATTCCAAATAGTTCTGTTACTTCTATCTTATATATAGTCTTTATTTTATTTATATGTTCTAAATCTTTTTTATTTATTTTTATTTCTATTTCTTTATAATTTATATATTTTATATTAAGCAATTCTATTTTTTCATTATATAATCTTTGAATAAATCTCTCTATATTTTTTCCTATTACATGAATTTTTATTGTATTTTCAAACATATATTACCTAAATTCTACTGATGAAATTTTTCCATCTATTAATATTTCATCATTTATTAATTTTGATACTACTAAATTAGTTCCATTTACTATAATAGTTCCATTTTCTTTTCTCACTATTATTTTATTTGAATCAAAATGTCCTATTGATTCATAGTTTACAATGTTTATCTTATTTTCAATATAGATTAATTTAAATTTATCTTCTAAAAAATAACTTCTTACCTTGTCCTTATATTTCATAGAATCACCTATATAATTTTATTTATTAATAATATATTTATGATTATAGAAAAAAATATTAACGAAAATAGTTAATATTTTTTAAATATAAAATAAAATCCTTGATTAAGTTCAAGGATTGAATATACAAATGGTGGGCCTGAATGGACTTGAACCATCGACCTCACGCTTATCAGGCG
>CAKOWF010000035.1 GCA_934122215.1 uncultured Bacilli bacterium
ACCATAACTATATTATATATTATTTTTTTTATATTTGAAAGTATAAAATTAAGTTTCATTTAAAAATATATATTTTACCATTAATTATTAGAATATATTATACATTTTATTTTTATATGTATCATTTTTTAATACATAAAAAATATATCTAACAAAATCAGATATATTTCTTAATCCTATTCTATTGAATACTTTTATTTTATCAATAATATATACTAACAAATAATTATTTATAAATTTTATCATAATCTATCTATTCAATATTTATTTTAAAATTTAATTCTATCTTCTACGTATTTAACAACTTCATCAAGAGGCAATGTTATTTGTTCCATTGTATCTCTATCTCTTATAGTAACTGTATTATTATTTATTGTTTCATCATCAATTGTTATAGCAAATGGAATACCAGTTACATCTCCTCTTCTATAACGTTTACCAATATTTCCAGAATCATCATATGAAACCATAAAATGTTTACTTAACATTTCATATATTTCTAATGCTTTTTCACTATGCATTTTTTTAATCAAAGGTAAAATATTTACCTTATAAGGAGCTAGAAAAGGATGTAATTTTAATACTTCTCTTGTAGTTCCATCAGATAAAGTTTCTTCATTATATGCATCAAATAAAATAGCTAAAACAGTTCTATCAAGTCCATAAGTAGATTCAATAATATAAGGAATATACTTTTCATTAGTTTCAGGATCTAAATAAGTTTGAGCAACACCTGAATATTCTTGATGTCTAGTCAAATCAAAATTAGTTCTGTTATGAGTACCATTAATTTCACCCCAACCAAATGGAAATAAATATTCAATATCGCATGCTTCTTTAGCATAATGCGCTAATTTCTCATGATCATGAAATCTTAATTTATCACTTGGTAATCCCAAATCCATAAAGAATTTTTTACCATATTCTTTAAAATAATTATATATTTCAGAATCAGTTCCTTCTTTACAAAAAGTTTGATATTCCATTTGTTCAAATTCAATAGTTCTAAAAGTAAAGTTTCCTGGTGTTATTTCATTTCTAAATGCTTTACCAATTTGACCAATACTAAAAGGTAATTTAGCTCTCATAGTTCTTTGAACGTTTAAAAAATTAACATATTCACCTTGGGCATTTTCTGGTCGTAAATATACAGTATTTTTAGCATCTGTTGTTACACCCCTTTGAGTAGCAAACATTAAATTAAATTGTCTAATATCAGTAAAATTAGACTTTCCACATTTTGGACATGGAACTTTATTTGTACGAATATATTCCATCATCTCTTCTTGACTCATAGCATCTCCAATAGAACTATGAGAATAATCATTTATTAAATTATCTACTCTATGTCTTGTTTTACATTCCTTACAATCAGCAAGTGGATCTGAGAAACTCGCTACATGTCCTGATGCTTCCCATACTCTAGGATGCATTAATATATCAGCATCTACTTCATAAGCATTTCTTCTTTCTTGAATAAATCTTTTTCTCCAAGCATCTTTTACATTATTTTTAAGTCTACTACCTAATGGACCGTAATCCCACGTATTAGCAAGTCCACCATATATTTCACTTCCTTGAAATATAAAACCATATTGTTTACAAAAGTTTACTAATTTTTCCATTGTTATATTGTTCATCTTATTTTTCCTCTTTTCTCTATAAATAAATCTTCAAATTCTTCTTTAGTAGTTGCTAAAGAAAATAAATTATAAATATTTTTATCTGAAAACTGATTTAAAATTGTTTTATCAAGTGTAGTTAATAAATTACTATAGTAATTATTTTCATCATATAAAATAATTGGAATATTCATATCATTTGATCTTTCTTCCTCAATATATGACAATAACTCTGATATTGTACCAATTCCTCCTGGTAAACAAATTATTAAATCACTATTTTCAAACATACTTTTTTTTAAATCAAAAGTAGTTTCACAAATTATTTTTTTGTGACAATCTAAATTTTTTAAATCATCTACATATTTTGGTGTTGTATATGCATAAATTTTTCTATCAAATTTTTTAAATTCTTGATAACATATGCCCATCATTGATGTAGATGCTCCGCCAAATATTAAATCACAATCATTAGCAGCTAAATAATTAGATATACTCCTTGATATACTTTTGTAATAATCATTAATTTCATCTCTTGATGACGACAATATTAAAACATTCATATTTCCTCCTAAAAAAAATCTTCTAGAATAATTTTATAGGGACGGTTATATAACCGCGGTTCCACCCTACTTATTCTAGAAGAATCACTCTTTTTATATTGCTTCCAGGTTTCCAAGCCTATCATCGCATTTCATATTACACCTATATTTTAGTATTTTTTTTTAACTTAGTCAATATAGAATTTTTATTTTTTAATTTATAATTTATTTCTTTTAAGGTAGTTGCTAATATTCTAGATACATATGACCTTGATATATTATATTTTTTTGCCATCTCATTTTGAGTTAATTTTTTTCTATTTAATCCAAAATAATCTAAAATCATTTCTTTTTTTGTTGGATTTAAAGTTTCTAAAATATCGTATACTTTATTAATATTTTCTATAAACATAATTTTATCTATTACTTCTTGTTCTGTATCATTACTTGATTTTAATAAATCTTCAATTAATACCTTATTAGAATTACTACTTTCTTGACATTCTTCATATATACTAACAGAATTTCTATTAATATTATTTTCTTTATTTCTAAATTTCATTAATATTTCATTTCTAATACATTTTATAGCATAAGTAGAAAAACTTAAATTTTTATCTAATTTATAACTATCTACTGCTTTGATTAGACCAATTACACCAATACTTTTTAAATCTTCAAATTCGTAACCTTGACAAACAAATTTTGAAGCTTCCATAATAACTAATTTATAATTTCCAATTATAATTTTATTTCTATATTCTAACTCACCATTATTTAGGTATTTAAAATATAAATAATTTTCTTCTTTTGTTAAACTTTTTATCTCTTTCATATTTATCTCCAAAAAAAATGTAAGTTAACCTTACACTTAATTTTATTTATTCTTGTTCATTATTAGAACTATTTTTAATTTTATTTACTTCATCTTCAAAGAAAATAAAATCAGGATTTCTCTTTAATATAGATGATATTCTAACAGCCATATTATATGTTAATCTTCTTGATCCAGTTTCTATTTGTGAATAAAAAGATTTACTTATTCCTAATTTATCAGCCATTTGTTGTGAAGTATATTTATTTTTTAATCTTACTTCTCTTAATTTTTGGTACATAGTACGACCTCCTACAATTATATTTTAACATATAGTTTACTTTTTGTAAATTAATTTATATTATTATACACATGTTGTACATCTTCTACATCATCTAATAAGTTCATTAATCTATCAGCTAATTCTTTATCTTCACCAGTCAAAGAAATAGTATCTTTAGGTAAATATGCTACATCGTCGATATCAAATTCTACATTTATTTTAGATGATATAGCTTCTTTTATAGCATTAGCATCCGTTGGATTACCATATACAATTACTAATCCATCTTTTGATTCAATATCTATTACATCTATTCCATTTTCTATTAATAATTCTAAAGTTTCTTCTTCTCCTAAACCCTTAAATCCAACAATACATAAATGATCATAATTAAATGTTACAGAACCCATAGCTCCCATTTTACTTTTACATTTATTTAGTGCTGCTCTAACACCACTTATTGATCTATTTACATTATCTGTTAAACATTCTATAACAAATGTTGATCCTGCAGGTCCAAATACCTCATAAACAACTTTTTCATAGTTTTCATCTACTCCACTATTTACTTTATCGATAGCTCTTTTTATTATATCAGCTGGGACTTGTTCTCTTTTAGCCTTTTCTATTAATCTTTTTAAACTTGAATTACTATCTACTTCTGTTCCACCTTTTTTGGCAACATCATAAATTTCTCTAGCATACATAGAATATACTTTACCTCTAGCTGCTCCTGTTTTTTGTATACTTGCTTTTCTTACTTCATAAGCTCTTCCCATAAAATCACCAAATATATAATAACATATCTTTTTTATTTTTCAAAGTTTTTAAAGAAAAAAAGTAAAGAATTAATCTTTACTTAGTCATTCCTAAACCTAATAAATAAGTTTCAAATGATGAATATTCATCATATCCTAACCACATATCTTTATATTGACCATCTTTGTAAACAATTACCATAGGTGTACTACCAAAACTTTGACTTACTTTATCTGAAATAGCTTTCATTTTTGTAGATCCTTCAGTTGTTACTTTATCTAAATCAATATATAAAGTTTTATAATTAAAATTAGTTTGTGCTTGTTTTAATGCATCTAAGAATAAACGGCAATATCCACAACCACTTCTACCAATATAAACTACTTGATATCCACTTGTAGCTACTTTACTAAACATTTCATCTACTGTTACTTCTGTAAATGATGTAACATCATATTCTGGTAGTTGTTCATTATTACTGCTTGAATCACTAATTGAATCACTACTAGGATTAGTACTTGTAGTATTGTTTTTTGAACTATTTCCTATTGATGTTACAATAACATTAATAAGTAAAATTACAGCTATTACAATTAAAATATTTCTAATTTGTTCTAATATTTTTTCTATTTCTTCATTCTTTTTCATAACTTACCTCCTAAATAATTTTAACAAATTCTTTGATTATATTCAACTATTTTGAATTGCTTTTTTTAAATAATAATTAGTATTTATTTCATCTTCTAATGTTGTTGATTCACCATGACCAGGATATAGTTTTATACTTTTAGGATAATTAACTATTTTTTTTAGTGAATTATTCATATCTTCTACATTTCCACCTTCTAAATCCATTCTTCCTACCGTACCTTTAAAAATAAAATCTCCTACAAACATAAAATTATATTCATAAAAGTAAAAACTAATTGAATCTTTGGTATGTCCTGGGTTTTTAATCACTTCAAAATTTATGTTTCCTAAGCTATATTTTTTTTCTTCTAAGTTTGTAAAATCATATACAGGCACATTATATTTTTTAGCAATAGCATCTTTTGCCCCTATATGATCACTATGACTATGTGTTATAAGTATTCCAAGTAATGTAGAATTTCCTATTAAATTTTCTATTAAATATGGATCATCTCCTGGATCTATTACTATGGAGTTATTTTCATGTTCTACTATATAACAATTAGTTTGTAAATAACCTACCACTACTTTTTTTACTTGCATGTTTCCTCCCATTTAACATCTTTAAATATATATTCTACTATTTTTTCTTGTAAGTCTTTAGGTAATGGACTACCTGATGCATGTTTATGTCCACCTCCACCATTTGGTACAGCTAACAAATTAGTATCAACTTCTTCTTTAGAAGCTCTATAACTTACTGATCTATCAACATTTATTACTACTGCTATATCAATATCTGGCATGGTATCTACTATGGCATGTCCTAGTGCTGAACGATTACTTTCGGCAAATACTATTCCTACACTTATATCATTTATCTTAGCTTTTTTAACATTTTTTAATTTTTCTTCTATATATCTCTTTATTCTATCTTCTTCTACTTTTATTAATTCTAATTCTATACCATTAAATATAAAATCATCATTCTTTTTTATATATTCTATAAAATGATTTATATAGTTTTCTCTTCCATATATATTATATAAACTAGCAAATTTAAAAGCTTCATCTTTTAATTCATTAGTAAAATCAAAAGTATCATTTTGTCTTACTAATTCTATCATCTTGATTAATGATTTTTTTGATAATACAGAGTTATTTGTTACTTCTTTTAAGTGATTGTAATATAAAGTTGTTCCACACTCTTTTATCCCATTTTGTTCTACTATGACTTCTTCAAATGAATATTTATTTAAATTTATTCTACTTTCGTGATGGTCATATACTTTTATTTTATTTTTATAATCACTATTATTTATATAATCAGCCATTTCATCTGATACATTTAAGTCTACAATATATATTAAATCATAATTATCTATTATTTTTTTTAAATTATCATCTACTTCATTTATATCACATGAAATAACATCTATATTATCAAATACTAATTTTGATAATATTATTGGAAATGCTCCATCAGCATCTGCAATATGAGTAATAAGTACTTTATTCATTTTTTCCCTCCAATACTTTTTTTACTGGGCCATACGTTTTTCTATACCCTTCTATTAATCCATATTTATTAATTGCTTCAATATGTTTTTTTGTAGGATATCCTTTATGAGATGCGAATCCATATTTTGGGTATTTTTTATCTAATTCATACATCATTTTATCCCTTGTTACTTTAGCTATTACACTAGCTGCTGCTATACTAATACTTAATGCATCACCATGTATTATAGATATACTTTTAATATCTATATTAAGTGGCATAGCATCTACTAGTACCACTTCTAAAGGTATTTGTTTTTGGACTTCTTTTATGGCTATAATCATTGCTTCTCTACTTGCTTCATAAATGTTTATTTCATCTATTCTTTCTGGTGATACAACACCTACTCCATATGCTATAGCATGTTCTTTTATATATTCAAAAAAAATATCTCGTTTTTTTTCACTAAGTTTTTTGGAGTCCGTTAATCCTTCTAAATAAAAATCACTAGGAAGTACGCAACAAGCGGCTACTACTGGACCTACTAATGGTCCTCTTCCTACTTCATCAACTCCTCCTATCAGTTTATAATTTTCTTTATAAAGTTCTTTTTCATATTTGTATAAATCTTCCATAATATCCTCTTCACTATTTTTTTTATATTGCATATAATTTATTAGATAGGAGTGTGTTTATGAAAAAAGATAGAAATTGTGGAGTACCTTATCCAATTTATCAACCATACCAAGGTATGCCTTATATGCCTAATATGATGGGACCTGTTCCTTTTGATACAGGAATATCTAATATGAATATGACATCTAGTACATCTACTAGTGATCAAACTATTAATAATTTACAGGAACAAATTACTTTATTAAATAAAAGAGTTACTAATTTAGAAACTATGTTAAATAGTAATAATAATGTATCTCAATACAGTAGTTCAAATTATCAAATGATGTAGAATATCTATTTAAGATATTCTTTTATTTTATTTATTTCTAACCCCGTAATATTAGCTATTTCTTCAATGTCATAATGATTCATAATAACTTCTAATAATGATTTTAAGTTATTAATAATTGTTGTATTTTCTGTATTTTCTTTTTTTAATTCTATATTTTCTTTTTCTTTTGTTTCTAATATGTTGTTTTTTTCTTCTAATTTGATTTCATAAATTTTATTTAATTCTTTATTTTCTCTTTCTGTATTTTTATATTTTATTTCTTGTAACTCATATTCTTTTATTTTATTTTCTAATTCTATTATTCTATATGAATAATTTTCTAAACTATTTGTTGCTTCTTCCATCATTTTTTTTCTATCTTTTTCTTCATTTTTTAATACTTCTTTTCCCATAATTATTTCTCCTACTCTAACAACATTTTATCACAAAAAAAAGAAAATGTTTATTTCCTTTTAAATAATCTTTTAGTTTTTTCTGGTTTTTGTATTTTTATTTCCATAACATTATATTTTTTTAAAGCTTTTTCATATGATATATATCCTCTACCTATTAATTTTTCTATCATTCTTTCTCCTAATGTGTAATAATTATATCTTTCTATAAATTCTCTATAATAATCATCTTTTTTTATTATTCCATATGTATTTATATAGCTTTCTTCTATTTCATATATATAGTCTAAATATTGCATATTATCACCTAATTAATTATATGTTTAATAATCAATTAAATGCGAGTTCTATATCTATATCATCATCTGCTATAGCAAGACCTAAAAAAATTATTCCACTTATTAAGATTAGTAATGAAGCTACAAATGAAAATTTAGTTAATGTTTTTTTCTTATTTGAATCAAAATTATTTAACTTTTGTACATCTTCATAACTATCTTTAGCAAAATGATAATAAATTACTAGTAAAATTGAAAAGATTATTATTAGTAAATCTTGATATTCTTTTTTTGCTTTTTGATCATTATATAATAAATATTTTTTTTCTTTACTATTAGCATAATAACTTAATATAATTATGCCTATATACACTAGCCATACCATATTTTCTATTTTTATATCATTTAGTTTTTCTAATCTATCATTCATACTATATGATATATATTTTTTTTATAAATATTACCAATGATTTGGAAAGTATATACAAAAGTAAATAATTTTATCAAAGTGTAAAATTATTCCATTATATTAAAATAATTTTTTATAAAAAATACATTTAAATTTCTTCTAACCACTCTGTTCTAGCAATAAAAAACGAACCAAAATGGTTCGACTATTAATAAATATAGTGCGAATGTCGTAAATATCTACAACTTTTCACAAAGGCGATTGATACTTGAATCAATCACTATAAATATTTTATCAAAAACAAATATAAATGATAATACCTTTTATTTTAAATCATTATTTATTTTCAATTAAAAGCATTTTTAATTCATTTATCAATAAAATGATTACTTCTTTTTCTTCAAGACATATTATCTTATCTTTATAATATTCATTATTTTCATTTAATACTTGTTCAAAAGATTTAATACTAATATTATCTCTAAATTCAATAGGAAATGGATTAACAGTTCCATTTATTAAATCTTCAATCATATTTATTGCATCCTGAACTTTCCAATATATACTAGATGAAAATTCATGATTATTTATTTTTTCTTTAATATAATTTAAATTTTCAAAAAAACTTTTCTTTATAAGTTCAATTCCATAATTCGGTACGCATCTAGCATCATTTTGAAAGAAATAATTAGATATGTATTTTTCTATTATATTCAAATAATTAATATAATCTTCACTAAACTCTTTAATTACATTATTATTTTTATAATCTAGAATAAAATTAAATAAATCATTCCTATTCAATAATTTATCTTTATCAAAATTAAATATCATATCGACACCTCCATATATTACTACAAACAAATCATATCATATTTTTTTATTTTAACATCTCATTTTTTAATTTTATTAAAAACCTAGTTTTTTTGTTGGATATTTTCTTTCAAATTTATTTATAACTTCTATTAAGTCATAATCGTATTTTTCTACAAAAAATGTATTTGCTTTTCTATTAAATTTTCTAGGGATACCATAATAAACACCTGCTAAACAACCTGTGATTGCAGCTACTGTATCACTATCTCCACCAATTGATATAGCATTTCTTATAGCATCTTCAAAGTTTTTTGATTCAAAAAAAGATAAAAATGCTTGAGGAACACAATCTTGACAATTAATTCCTGCACCATGTAAATTTCTTTTTTCTTCTAATGTAAAATTTAAATCATAGTAATTGTTTTTTATATATTCTTCAATTTCTTTTTTTGAAGAATTATGTTTAGCCATAAAAACTGCAACTGAAATAGCCTCGGCACCCTTAAAAGATTCTTCGTGATTGTGTGATACACCAGTTATTATTTTAGATAATTCTTTAACTTCATCAATAGAATTACCAACAATCCCACAACAACCAATTCTCATTGCTGCTCCATTTCCATAACTTCCATAAGGATTATGATTATCAGTGATTATCCACTTAAAGAAATCCCCACCAAATCCACATTGAGAATGATTGCGACCTATCTTAACCATGTTTTCTATAACAATATCATGAAGTCTATTCAAATCGTTTTCATATTCTAACAAAGATTTACATACTGCTAAAGTCATTACACTATCATCAGTAAAATCAGATTTTCTTTTATCCATAAATTTAAACTTTTTAGTTTTGATATTATTCATCTCATAATAAGATCCTGCAATATCACCAATTATAGTCCCATACATAAAATAACACCAAAATTATTTATTTCCATCTAATAAAATTAAATCATCAAATTTAACTAAATTACGAATATACATAGATATTTTTTCATTTTCTTCTTTAGTATTTGAAATATCACCACTATAGCAATAAGTTTCACCATTTTTATTAATTTCAATTTTCCAATTATCACCATCTTTTGTAATTGGATAAGATTCATATACATCTAATATATTTTTTATATCATTTATAATTGTATCAATATCTCTATCGTTTAACATTAAATAATCATGTCTCTTTTGGCTGTTTTCAAAATTGTATGCATCAAAAATAACAGCACTATTATCTCTTATTTCTATTGTTTGAGTATATTCTTTATCTAAATCTTCATTCATTACAAATTTAGAAAGTTTAGATGTAATTGTAATTACTGGTTTTGATAAATTATATTTTATATCATTAACAAATTTTTCAAATTCATTTTCACCAAGAATCCAAAGTTTAAAAATACAATAATAATCTTCATATTTTTGTGCAAAAATTATAATACCTAGTTTTTTGCTATATGTTCCTTTTGTAGGATATTCCATATCAGAATATTCAAATTCAACAAAATCATTTGAAATTTTCCTTAATGAAGTTAATACCTGGTCATAATAACCATTAATTCTTATACTTACTCCATCTAAAACAAAAAACAATTCATCATTATTTCTTCCTTTTTTTATATTATATGGATTATCAATAAATGTAGGTTTACATAAAACTTGATTAAAACTACTTTCACCTAAATATTTAACACCACTAGGTTCAAAATTTTTCTCATCAGTTTTATTTAAAGATATAGGACCTATTGTTTCATAAGGTATAAATTCATAAACATATTTTTGTTTTTCTATATTTTCATTCATCATAATTTAATTATCTCCTTCTTCTTATCTATGCATAAAACCTTGTTGGTTTTCTAATGATTGCATTTCATATTGATTAAATATTTCTTCTAATTGCACTATTGAATAATTTTCTAATTGTTTTTTTATATCATTTACAGGTGCATATTTAACACTGTTAGGATACATTTTTTCAATAATTCCATATATTATATTATCCTTAACTTCACTATCATTCAATTGTATCATCACACCAGAATAGTTATTTAATGAACTATTAGTTTGTCCTTCTTTTATATTAACAAAACTATCTTTTTTTACTATTTGACTCATTAATTGAAACATATTATTTCTATTTAAATTACCACTTTCCTTTAATGATAAAAATATATCGGACAACTGATTCTTGTATTTATTAACAATTGAGTATATATCAACATTATTATCATTAACCATTTGTATTAATTGCTCTCTTGATATTCCAAAATATGACATCATAGA
>CAKOWF010000036.1 GCA_934122215.1 uncultured Bacilli bacterium
AGATAAAAAACAATACTATATACTATAAATGTGATATAATTAATATAGGTGATTAAATGGTAACTCTAAAAAAAATTGATAAAGAAGAATTTGAAAAAATAAGTAATGAATTAAATAATGACCCTGAAGTTAAAAAATTTGTAAATTTTTATGATTTTAGCAGTACATATGGAATATTATTAAATAACAATATTGTAGGACTATTTTCACTGTATCCATTTATTGATAACAATGTAGTTATACATATTGCTATATTAAAAGAATTTAGAAATAAAGGTATAGGTGGTATAGCATTAGATGAAATAGTAGAAAAATATGGAGAGTTATTTTTAAATTCAAAATATTTTATGTTAGATATTAATTATGAAAATGAAAAAGCAAAAAATACTGCTAAAAAAAATAATTGGAAACGTACATATGAATATGACGAAATCATGGAAGCTGAGGGGGCAGAAGTATTTGATTTATATGTAAAAAAGAATCCATGTTACGGGGAAGAAAAGGAGCACATTATATGATAAAAAATAAAAATATATTAATTTTAGGTATGGCACGTAGTGGTATATCAGTAGCTAAGTTACTAGCAAATTACAATAATAAAATATTAATTACAGATATAAAAGAACAAGATGAAAATGTAATAAAAGAATTAAAAAATTTAAATATAAATGTAGTTATAACTCAAAATCAAGATGAACTAATCAACGATAGTTATGATTATATAATAAAAAATCCTGCTATTAAGAAGGATAATAAAGCAGTAGTTAAAGCTAAATCATTAAATATCCCCGTAATTAATGAAATAGAAGTTAGTTATGGATTTTTAAAAGATAATGTAAAAGTAATTGCTATAACAGGATCAAATGGTAAAACAACAACGACAACAATAACTTATGAACTATTAAAATATACTAATCAAAATGTCCATGTTGGTGGTAATATAGGAATACCATTATCTAGTTTTGTAGAAGAAATAGGTTCAAACGATATATTGGTACTTGAAATATCAGATCATCAATTATGTGATATGTATAATTTTAAAGCTGATATTAGTGTATTAACTAATTTAAGTGAAGTACATATTGACTTCCATGATTCATATGAAAATTATAAAAATGTAAAGAAAAAAATATTTAATAACCAAACCGAAAATGATATTGCAATATTAAATAAAAGTAATCTAGATGTTTTAGAATTAACAAGTGATATAAAACCTAAAAAAATTTATTTTTCATCAAAAGAAAAAGCTGATATTTATTTAGAAAATGATAAAATAATATACAATAATGAAGAAATAATAGACTGCAAAGATATTAAAATAAAAGGAAATCATAACTATGAAAATATTATGATTGCTATTGTTGTAGCAAAACATTTTGGTGTAACAAATGAATGTATAAAAGACTTTTTAAGTAAATTTGGTGGAGTAGAACATAGAATAGAATATGTAAAAACATTAAATAATAGAAAATTTTATAATGATTCAAAGGCAACAAACAATAAATCAACTATTATAGCTTTAGATTCATTTAATGAACCAACTATATTAATAATGGGTGGATTAGATAGAAATATACCATTCGATGAAATAGGTTTACACTTAAAAAATACAAGATATATTGTATGTTATGGTGAAACTAAAAATAAAATTAAAGAATTTGCTTCAAAATATAATGTTGAAGCAATAGTGGTTGATAATTTAATAGAAGCAACAAATAAAGCTTATGAAATAAGCAATGAAAATGATGTTATATTATTAAGTCCTGCATGTGCTTCATGGGATCAATATCCTGACTTTGAAACTAGGGGTAATGAATTTAAAGAAACAGTTAACAAATTAAAATAAGTATTAGATTTTTTCTAATACTTTTTTGTTAATTTCTTTTCATATCCTATGACATCTAACCAATCATCTATAACTTTTTGGTTAATAAAACCAGTTATCAATTTAATAGGAGTTGTATTATGAATAAAAGAGTTTAACTCATTAATAGTTTTATTTTTATTTAAAGTATATATTGAATCATAACCATCATTATTTACATAAAACCAATCTTTATATATAATTTCAAATCTTTTAATATAATCAGAACTAGTTAAAAGAATTACATCAATTTTATTTTTTTTAAGTTCTTTAATTACTAATCTTCCATATAGTTCAGCTTGTTTTAATGATGTACTTGGAATTCCAGTTATTTTATATAATTCTAATATAGAATTTGAAACAATATCTTCAATACAAATTACTAATGTTTCTTTCATTATAATTCTCCTTTGATGTGTAAAATGATTTTAACAAATTTTAAAATATTATTCAAGTAAACAACATATATTATTGAGGGAGGTAATATGAATATAAAAAGTTTAACAGATGAAGAAAGATTAAGAGTGGTAAAGAAAATTACTGATAAGGTAATTTATGCATATGATAAATGTTGTTTTGATAATAGAAGTTGTCAGGAATTCAATAATTTGAGAGAAATAAAAATATTGTTAGATGCTTTATCTGATAACATGATATCATCGTTAGAAAATATTACTGAAATAATTTTATTAGATGATGTTATTATAAAGCCTGGTGAAACAGTAGTAGTAAATACTAATATTTCAGATTTAAATTTAGATGATAAAGAACCAATATTTGAAGGATATATTCCAACTAAGGGTTATTTAAATATTATAGTTGATAAAGAAGTAAAAATAGAAAATACTTTGCCAAAAGCATTGTTTAAAGATTATATAAAAGATTATAGATATTGTTCATCATCAACAATGAAATATATTGATATAGGTGTATATAAAATAAAGGCTGGAACTAAAATAGGAATTTTATATAACAAAAATAAAAGTAAAGAAAATTTTTGTAAAAAAAAAGTTACAACAGTAACTTAAATATCATATGGTGATCGGTATGGGATTCGGACCCATGAATGCTGCCGTGAAAGGGCAGTGTGTTAAGCCACTTCACCAACCGACCAAAGATGGCGCCTAATGTAGGACTCGAACCTACGACCTATCGGTTAACAGCCGAGTGCTCTACCGACTGAGCTAATTAGGCACTTTGTCATAAGACTTCTTAATTATATAATATAAATTGTCTTTTGACAAGTAGTTTTTAAAAAAATTATGTTATTTTTTAAATTTTTTAATTTTTTTATTGTTAATAAACATTTCATCAATATATTCAAGTATATCATTAATACCATATCTACTATTAATTAGTAATTCATTTAAATTATCTCTTACATCAATAATACTATCTTTAATTATGTGATATTCCATTTTATTAAAAATGTTATTATCATATATAAAATTGTCTCCTTTATTTTCAGCACATATTACTTCAACAACAGTTTGAAACTCATTTGAAATATATTTTTTATCATAAGTTCCTTTTTCAAAATAACTTTCTTCTATTATAAAACCTTTTAAATAAACTATTTTGTTAATAAGTAATTGTAATGAGTCGATATCACTTCTATCAGTTAAATCATAGCTATCACTGTATACTATTTCACCAATTGAATTAATGTCTTCATGTAATTTAATTCTTAACTGTTTTACATCCATAACCGTAACTCCTTTTCAAGGTATTATAACATTATTATTTTTTAATTTCAATATGTGATATAATAATTAAGGAGGATATATATGAATGCAGATATTATAAGACAAATAAGTGAAGAATTAAATGTAAAAGAAAAACAAGTTGAAATAACTTTACAAATGCTTAATGAAGGAAATACGGTTCCTTTTATAGCAAGATATAGGAAAGAAGCAACAGGTGCTTTAAATGAAGAACAGATTAGAAAAATAGAAGAAGTTTATTTATATCAAGTAAATTTACTTAAAAGAAAAGAAGATGTTATAAGATTAATAGAAGAAAAAGGATTATTAACTGATGATTTAAAACGAAAAATAATGGAATCAACTAAATTAGTTGAAGTAGAAGATTTATATAGACCATTTAAAGAAAAGAAAAAAACAAAAGCAACAGATGCTATTAATAATGGATTAGAACCATTAGCTAAAATGATTTTATCTTTTCCTACAAAAGGAGATATTGTAGAATTATCAAGTAAATTTATAAATGATAAGGTAGCGAATACTGAACAAGCAGTAACAGGAGCTTCTTACATAATTGCTGAGTGGATAAGTGATAATGCTTTTTATAGAAAGTGGATTAGAAATTTTGTATATAAAAATGGTATTATAGTAACTAAGTTAAAAAAAGATGCTAAAGATGATAATAAAATATATGAAATGTATTATTCATATAATGAAGAAGTAAAAAAAATAAAACCACATCGTATTCTAGCAATTAATAGAGCTGAAAATGAAAAAGTAATAACAGTTAATATAAATGTTGAAGATGAAAAAATAATAGAATTTTTAGAATCAAAAATAATTAAAAATAATAATTCATATGTAGTAGAGATTGTTAAAAATTCTATAAAAGATAGTTATAAAAGACTAATTTACCCATCTATTGAAAGAGAAATAAGAAGTGATTTGACTGAATTAGGTGAAGATAGTGCTATAAAAAACTTTGGAAAAAATTTAGAGTCATTATTATTAACTCCACCAATGAAAGAAAAAGTTGTACTTGCTTTAGATCCTGGATATGTAAATGGTTGTAAATTAGCTGTAATTGATAAAAATGGAAAATATTTATATTCTACTGTAATAAAACCATTTATTAACAACATAAAAGAAAACGAATTTAAAAAGTGTAAAGAAGTATTAGTTGATTTAATAAAAAAATACAATGTTGATATTATATCTATAGGTAATGGTACTGCTTCACGTGAATCAGAAAAATTATGTGCTGAAATTATAAAGGAAAATAATTTAAATACTAAATATGTTATTGTATCAGAGGCAGGAGCTTCAATATATTCCACAGAAAAAGTAGCAATCGATGAATTTCCTGCTTTATCGCCTAATGAAAGAAGTGCTGTAAGTATAGGAAGAAGATTACAAGATCCTCTATCTGAACTTGTTAAAATACCACCAATTGGAATAGGTGTTGGTCAATATCAACATGATGTATCAGGTAAAAAGTTATCTGAGTCTTTAGATTTTGTTGTTACTAAAGCAGTTAATAATGTTGGTGTTAATATTAATACAGCATCATCATCATTACTTAAGTATGTATCAGGTATGACTAAAAAAAATATTGATAAAATTATTGAGTATAGAGAAAATCACTCTAAGATATATTCTAGGGAAGAAATAAAAAAAGCTAAGCTATTAAGTGATAAAATATATGAACAAGCAATAGGGTTCCTTAGAATTCAAGAAGGTACTAATATTTTGGATACTACGGATATTCATCCTGAAAGTTATGAATTGACTTATAAATTACTTGAATTAATTAATTCTAACATAAATGAAATAGGTACTAATGAACTTAAAAATAAATTAGATAAAATAAATATTGATGAATATGTTAATAAATTGAATACGGATATTTATACATTAACTGATATTGTTGAATCACTAAAAAAACCTAATAGAGATCCTAGAGACGAAATGCCACAACCTATTTTAAAAAGTGATGTTTTAAATATTGATGATTTAAAAGTAGGAATGAAATTACAAGGTACAGTTAGAAATGTTATTGATTTTGGAGTATTTATTGATATAGGTCTTCATAATGATGGACTTGCTCATATTTCAAAATTAACAAATGAATACATTAAACATCCAAGTGAAGTAGTAAGTGTTGGTGATATTGTTGATTGTTATGTAATTGATATCAATAAGGAAAAAGAAAAAGTAAGTTTAAGTTTATTGGAAATTTAAACTTTTTTTGATATAATATACAACTGTTTGAGGTGATATTATGGAAAATTTAGAAATATGTAAAAAATGTGGTGGTATGTGTTGTAAAAAATCAGGTTGCGATTATTTATCAAGTGATTTTAAAGATTTATCTTTTAATGGATTATTGAAAACATTATCAAATGGAAATATTTCAATAGTATCAGCAATAATTTTTGAAAAATTGCCAAATAATAGAATATATGCTAATCCATTTTTATATCTTAGAGCTAGAAATACAAATAGAGAAGTTATTGATTTACTTTCTATGAAAACAACATGTTCTTTACTAACTGATACAGGATGTAAATATAGTTACGATGAAAGACCATCAATGGGTAAAAATTTAGTACCTGTTGAAAACAATAGATGTTATTCCTTAAAAGATCCAAAAATTATTATAGAAAGTTGGAAAAGCTATCAAAAGGTATTATCAAAGGTTGTTAAAAGAATGACAGGATTAAGTGTAGAAGAAAAGCTAAAACAAGATGTTGAAAATTTATTTTATGATGTTATAATGGAAAATTTTAATGGAATTGATATAAGAGAAATTCAAGATGTTAAAAATATGATGATTAATTTATCACTTGCTTTTCCAAATGAATTAGATAAAGCTCTTGATAAATCAGAAGGAAAAGTCTATACGAAGGTATAGATTTTTTTAATAATAATATATAATCATAAAAAAACTTCTAATGAAGTTTTTGCATATTAACGATAATATGGACCATAATATGGATATGGATAGTAATTATTATAATAAGGTCTTGGATAGAAAGCAGGAGCTAGTAATCCACCAGTAATTCCCCCTAAAACGAATGGACCTAAAAATCCTCCACCAACAAATCTATTACTATTAGACATACTAGAATAACTATTTCTCATATTTGGATAGTAGTACATAATATTTCTCCTTTCATAATATATTATGAAAAGAGTAGAAAAGAGTGAATTATGGAAGAAATTAAAAAATTGAGTAATACAATAGTAAATTATTCATTAAAATTAAAAGAAAAAGAAAGAGTTTTAATAACAAGTTATCCTGAATGCTTAGATTTAATATTATCATTAATAGAAGATATTAATAAAGTTGGCGCAATTCCATTTGTAAATATGAAAAATGATATAGTAAATGCTAAATTATTAGAAATAACAAATGATAATAGAATAAATTTACTAAAGAAAATTAAACAAGAAGAAGTAAACAATTATGATGCATTTATAAATATTAGATATACAACTAATGATTATGAAGAGTTAAATACAAATAGTGAAATTTTAAAAAAAATAGGTGAAGCTACAATAGATAGTGATAATATTAGAATTAATAAAAGAAAATGGGTACTTTTAAATTATCCATCTAGATTAGATGCTTATAAAGCTAATATGGATACAATTAGTTATAAAAATTATGCTTTAGAAGTTATGAATGTTAACTATGAAGATATGAATGAAAGAATAAAACCATTAAAAGAGTTAATGGAAAAAACGGGTAAAGTAAGAATAGTATCTCCAAATACTGATATAACATTTTCAATTAAGAATATGCCTATAATACCTTGTACCGGAACTTCTAACATACCAGATGGTGAAATATATACGGCTCCTATTAAAACAAGTGTAAATGGAACAATTACATATAATGTTAAAAGCCCATATAATGGATTTGTGTTTGAAAATGTAAGTTTTAAATTTAAAGATGGAAAAATAATAGAAGCTAATTCAAATAATAATAAAAAAATAGAAGAAATTTTAAATACTGATGAAGGTGCTAGATATATAGGTGAATTTTCATTAGGATTAAATCCTAAAATATTATATCCAATGGGAGATATTTTATATGATGAAAAAATAATAGGTAGTATTCATTTTACTCCTGGAGCAGCTTATCATGATGCTTATAATGGTAATAATTCTAGTGTTCATTGGGATTTAGTATTAATACAAAGAGAAGATTATGGTGGAGGAGAAATATATTTTGATGATGTTTTAATAAGAAAAAATGGAATTTTTGTTTTACCTGAATTATTACATTTAAATTATCATTTAAAGTAAAACTTTCTCATATATTTTATTAGGTGGTAAAGTATATGAAAAAGTTTTTTTCTTATTTTGGATTATTTTCTTTATTATTGGTAAGCTTTTTTTATACTGAAAAAACAGTTAATGTTGTAAAAGAATATGATGAAGTAATGATTAAATTAAAAGAATATGCTGTTAAAAATAAAAAGGAACCTATTAATGCTTATATAAGTGGTAATAGTATTATACCTGGAATTAGTGGTTATCAAATTGATATCAACAAAAGTTATAATAAAATGAAAAGATATGGTAAATTTGAAAGAAGTTTAGTTGAATATGAAGATATAAAACCTCAAATATCTATCGATGATAATATTGATAAATATATTGTAAGCGGTAATCCTGAAAATAGAAGTGTAGTTTTACTTTTTGAAGTAAGTGATAATGATATAAATAGTATTATTAAAATACTTGATAAAAATAAAGTTAAAGGTAATTTTTTTATAGATGGAATTTGGTTAGAAAAAAATAGTAAAAATATAGAATCTATTATAAAATCAGGTCATATTATAGGTAATTTAGATAGTGATGTTAATAATTTTTTATGGATAGATACTATAATTAAAAAAGTTGGCAAGCAAAAAAATGGGTATTGTTATTTTGAAAATGAATCTAATGAATTACTTAATTTTTGTAGTTTATATGGTAATTATAGTATCAAACCTATTAAAGTAACTAATAATTTGTATAAAGAAGTAAAAGAAAAATTGATTTCTGGATCTATATTTTCTTTTAAAGTAGATAAAAATAATATTAATGAGTTAGATATAGTTATTTCATATATTAAATCTAAAGGCTTTATTATTCAAAATTTAAGTGATTTTATTAAAGAGTAATTTGATTAAAATATTTTTGTATGGTATAATTTAATCATGGGGCTGCTTAGGTTTCGACAGAAATAGGAAACTTTAAATGGCAAGTAGGTGTACTCCTTTCGTACAAAAAAAATAAATGCAAAAAATTTAAAAAATACAGTTGCTTCAATGTTCAAAGGGAACACTGTTGCTTTTGCCTAATCTAATTTAGGAACTGTAACTTTCTTTTACTTTTTTCCTACGAAAGTATTAGAAGGTTCGATTTAGTAGGATATATTATTATGATGTCTATAAGTAATAATGAAATTTAATAGACTTACTAAATAATTGTTTGTTGGTTAATTGTTATTTAGAAAATTTTATAATCAACTAAACTTGTAGAGGTTTAAAGGAGAATATTTTTGGACAGGAGTTCGATTCTCCTCAGCTCCACCATTGGCGAATCTGTTCGAACTATTCGAACTTTGATATATAGAATCAATCAGAAATGATTGATTTTTTCGTATTTTAGAAAAAATCATAGAAAGGTGGAATCTATGATTAAGTTTATTAAAAAAGAATTAAAGATTGAATAATCTTTAAAACAAAGAGATAAAGACAAAATAATTAACTTTATTGATAAAGTTGATAAAACAAATATTGAATATCAAAATATACAAGAATTATCTATAACATTAACTAATATCGATGAAGAACTTAAATATAATCGCAAACAAATTAATATACTAACTTAAAATAATAATAGTTTAGAATTGAGATTAAAAACACTTGATACTAAAGTAAAGAAAAAAGATGAAAAAATAAATGAATTAAAAAAAGAAAATAATGTGTTAAAAACTTCATTAAAAAATTTACAAAGACTATTTGATAAACTTATAAAATTTTTGAAAGATAGAATGTTTAATAAAAAAAGAAAAAGATAAGTATTATGACTTTTCAGTTGACTTATATACTCATGTAATTATAAATGATAAGGAAATTAAATATATAAAAGATAAGTATGATAATGTAATAGAAAGAAATTCTAGAAAAGGAAAAGATGATTTTGAACTGTAATGTAAAATCTTAGTAAATAATGCTAAATTTTACAGTAAATATGTTATACTAGTTATGATATATGATTTATCAAATTAAATGTTATGTGATAAATATTTTGAAAAAGGTGGTGAAAATGTGTTAAAAAGTGACATAATGAATGTGATAAATGATTTTGAAAGTGAAACTTGGAAATATGATTCAACTGATGAATTAGATTCTGATATGCAGTATATTTATTCTATTGAGTCTGAATTGAAAAATATTGATGATTCATATATAGAACAAATTCATAATAAATTGATAGCTATGATAGGAATAATAAGATTTAAACATGGATTTGAATCTTCTATAATAAATGCCATGCCTGAATTGAAAATATTAAAAAAATATATTGATGAAATCCAATTAAATAGTAATGATATAATTAATCAATATAATTATATATTGAATTATTATACTAATATTATTAACAGAAATTATGATTTAGGTTTTATTAAGAATAAATATATTAATGTAGAAGGTAAAGAAGGTTTATTTTTAGCTGTTGAATCATTAAAATCACTAATATCAAATAATGAATATAGACAAATGTTAGATTCAACTAAAATAAATGAAGTATTAATTGATTGTGTTAAACTAAATAATGGTACTGTTAGTTTAGAAAAAATAGAAATGAAATATCAAGAAATTATTAGACAAATATGGGAAAAATCAATATCAGAAAAAATAGATGATGATGGTAAATTTAGAATGATATTTTCAAATATATCGGGTGGAAGTTTAAGCCAACAGGCCGATTTGCTTGTGAATAGACCATCTCAATCTTCTTGTAGTATGATAAGTTCTGATTTTATTGCAACTTATGGAGATCAAACTAGGAAGATAGGATTTATTTATCCGAGTTCTTCAAAAATTAATTTAACTAGTGCTTATGATCTTGGCTCAAATGTATTTGGAGATGGAGTAAAAAATAAAGAAAAAGGTACTAGATTATCTACACCACAGATTATTGAACAAATTGGAAAAAGTAGAACATTAGAAAACGGAGAGGATATATATTCTTCTACTTGTTATAATGAAATACTTGTTGATTCTAAGCCTTGTGGAATTGTAGTTATAGGTTTAGGTGAAAAAGATTTAAATATTGATTATGAAGATGCTAAACAACTTGCTGAAAAAATGAATTTGCCAATATATTATATAGATACTATGAAGTATAAGAATTATTTATCAGAAAGAGATAAAAACTATATAGCATTTCATTCTATGATGTCATATTTTGGAATATCAAGAGAGCAATTAATACAAATGGTTAATGATAATAATGTTGATA
>CAKOWF010000037.1 GCA_934122215.1 uncultured Bacilli bacterium
GGTGGTGATATTTATGACAAAAAGAGAATTATCTCTATTTATTATAATATTACTATTATTTTTTGTAATAATTATATTATTATTTAAATAATAAAAGCATCTGATCTCACAACTTAGTGATTTCAGATGCACTTCCAACAAGGGATTACATTTGATTCTCGAATTCAAATGTATCCTTTTTTATTTTATGGAAATCCTTCCATCTATATACATAATATCACATATTTTGTTTTTTAACAATATATTTTCATTATTTATCCATTTAATAATGAAAAGGAAAATTTTTATCTAAATATCTCATACCATTCTTTTGCTAATATATCTTTAATAGTGACATTATTTTTTTCTAAATAATTTTTAACATACAAATATCCATAGACATAGCCTGTTCTTGAAGGTAAACCTGTTACTTCAGGATTTGAATGCATATAAAAATAATCACTCATTAATTCATTAGTATCAACTTTATTTTTCATGTGTTTTTCTAATTTATCAATATTATCTTTTACCCAATTTACTATTTCTTCTTTTACAATGCAATACTCATAATCCTCTTTGCCTGGTACAACTTCTCTTGAATAATTACATCCTATTCCTTCCGTAATAAATCTTTCTCCAATAGAATTTTCGAATATATCTTTATTAAATATTTGTTTTCTTACAAAATGTGTATATTCATGTGCTAGTAAAATATCTAGTGAACTCTCTATTCCATCTGTAGATTCAAGTAATAAAACAGTAATATCTTTATTATCAATTTTTGTGGAATAAATTGTTGTTGTATCTAATCCTATTATTACATATAATTTGCCACCATCAATTTTATAAGATGTTTCCAATTCATACTGGTTAATTTTACTTTTAATTAATTCCTCTATATTTTTATCTTTATAGTAATTAATAGTATTTAATATCTTATTAATATAATTAGTTTCTTTTAATTTAGCTTCTATAGAATTCTTATCTATTTTTTTAGGAATTAAATATATTTTTTCTATTATGCTACTATAAATATTTTCTTTTAATAATTCACTAATATTATAATTATTTGCATTGATAATTTTATTACATAAATTAATTATTTCCATAAGATCTCCTTTATAGTTTTGAATTAAATTTTATATTTTCTAAATTACATATCTTCATATTTTTAATCTTATCAAATTCATATTCAAAGGTTAGATATATATTTCATTCTAATTTTTTGTATCCTTTATATTATTATTTAAATAATAAAAGCATCTGATCTCACAACTTAGTGATTTCAGATGCACCCCAAACAAGGGATTGCATTTGATTCTCGAATTCAAATGTATCCTTTTTTATTTTATGGAAATTCTTCCATCTATATACATAGTATCATATATTTTATTTTTTAACAAGTTAGACTATCAAAAAAACTATCAAATAATTTAACACTATTATCATCCATTATAGATTCAGGATGCCACTGTACACCTATAAAAAATTTTTTATTCTTATCTTCTACTGCTTCTATGACATTATCACTACTTCTAGCACTTACACTTAAAAATGTATTTGTAATATGCTCTATGTGTCTACTGTTAACAAATATTTTATCCTTATTTAAAATAGAATATAATTTACTATCATGATTAATAAATACTTCATGGACATATAAATTATTACTTTTATGATTAAAATTGTTTAATTTTTCTAAAGTACCATCTATTGCACTCATCATCTGCATTCCTAAGCATATACCTAAAGTTGGTATATCTTTTTCATATAAATATTTAACAAATTCTATTTCTAAATCTGTATAATCACTACCACCCTGCAATATAAATCCATCACATAAATTAGCTACTTTAATAAATTCCTCTAAATTATTAGGATAAATACCTATACATATTTTATTATAACTATCTATTACTTTTTTTATCTCTTTATTTAATGTATATTTATCATTATTTCTTAATAATACCCCTATCATATAATCACCTATCTAATCATATGAAAAAAGAAATAAATTAATTATTTCTTTAATGTAAATTATTTCATTGTTTTTACTATCTTTTTATCGTTATTTTTAATTATATTAGATAATCTTACAACATCATTCTTTTTAACATTCAATATTTTTAATACTTCTTCACTATTAGGAGAACATAACAATTCTACTAAAGCACAATCATTTGTACCATAAATATGACTTACTATATTAAATTTAAATTCTTTTCCTTCTTTAAAAGTTTCAAGTAATTCTTTTACATCACAATTAATTGCAAAAGGGACCCAATGAAAACCACCATTTTTTTCTAAATAACTAAATGAATCTGGAAAAAAACAATTATGAAAATATTCTTGAAATATTTTATATAATTTTCTAAAAATTTTATTTGCTATATCTTTATTTATAGAATTATCATTATAAAAAGCATTAAAAATTTCGCTAGAATCACTATATTTGTAATTATTAAAACTTCCTATGAATTGCATACGTGACACAGTAAATTCTTGAAAATAATCTTCTTTCTCTGAAAATACAGCACCATCAATAAATAATACATCTTTTATTTCTAAAATACCTCTATCAATACATAATTGAGCAAATATTTTTCCTACTTGTTCTGGCAATTCTGGTAAACAACCTTTAACTTTATCTGTTATCATTGTTTCAAATTTACTTTCATCTTTCTCAGTAAAATCACCATACTGAAATGAATCTCTACAAAAATTTAACATTTCTATCGAAAATTCATTGTTAGATAAATAACTTTCAATTTCATTTAACAATTTCATATATCTAGTATTCCTCTCTTTTTATTAGTTTAATATTATATAAATTTATCTTGTTCAAGTCAATAGACAAATTTTATATGAACTTATTTCTTCAACATAATAACAGATATATTTCTACCACTATTAATTCCCTCTTTTCTATGAGAATGAATTATATCACTATGACACTTAGTACACATATCTGAAATAGTAATATTGTTTTTTTCTAATCCCATATTTAATAAAACATCTCTATTAATTAAAGTTGTATCAATAAAATACTTTTGTTTATTATCTTTAATGTCACCTTTACTTATATATTCATTAATATTAATATCCGTAAATTTATTTTCAAATTCTTCTTTTAGGTCTTCATCTACTTCAAAACAACATTTTAAAATACTAGGACATATATATGCTTCTATATCTTTAGGATTACAATCATAATTTGAAATCATTAATTTAACAGCATTTTCTATTATTCTATTTAAAGTACCTTTCCAACCAGAATGAATATTACCTATTACTTGTTTATTTTTATCATATAATAATATTCCTTGACAATCAGCTAAAGAAGTAACAAGCGCAATACCAGGTATATTAGTAATTAATCCATCAACATCTTCAAAAGTATCATTTAGATTATTTTCAGTTACACATTTAACAATATTGGTATGAGTTTGAATTGGCTTAATAAATTTCATAGAAATATTAAATATATTTGATATTTCATCATATTGTTGCTTTATTTTATCATCAGATACAAGACCTTTTCTAAAATTAAAAGGTTTTAAAGTAAATAAATGACATATATTTGAATATTCATTTAATTTTTCAAATTGAACATAATTTTTATTAATTATCATGATATCACCTATTTACATTATATCAAAAAAAAGAAATAAAAACATTATTTCTTTAACATTTCACTTATTGTTGTTGTAATACTAGCTACATCTTGAAGATTAGATGGAATAATTATCTTAGTTGATTGACCGTTAGCTACTTCTTTTAAAGCATCAAAACTTTTCATAGCAAGGACAGCTTGATCAGCTTTGGCTTCTTTTAATAATCTAATTCCTTCTGCTTCGGCTTGTTTAATTTTAAGTAATGCTTCAGCTTCACCTTCAGCTATTCTAATTTGAGATTCTTTATTAGCTTCAGCACGTAATATAGCACTTTCTTTTTCACCTTCAGCAATTAATATACTAGATTTCTTTTCACCTTCAGCTTGAAGAATTTTTTCTCTTCTTTCTCTTTCAGCTCGCATTTGTTTTTCCATTGCTTCTTGAATATCTCTTGGTGGTATTATATTTTTAACTTCTACTCTATTTACTTTAATTCCCCATGGATCTGTTGCTTCATCAAGAATAGATCTCATTTTAGAATTAATAATATCTCTTGAAGTTAAAGTTTGATCTAATTCTAATTCACCAATTAAATTACGAAGTGTTGTAGCTGTTAAATTTTCAATAGCTGATACCGGATGTTCTACACCATAAGTATATAATTTAGCATCAGTAATTTGATAATAAACAACTGTATCTATTTGCATTGTAACATTATCTTTAGTAATAACTGGTTGTGGTGCGAAATCCTTAACAATTTCTTTTTGTGTAACAATATTGGCTATTCTATCAATGAATGGTATTTTTACATGTAAACCATTCTTCCATGTTTCATTATAAGAACCTAATCTTTCAATAACATAAGCTTTTGCTTGTGGTACAATCTTAATATTTGGAATAATAAGAACTACCACTAAAATTAATATAATCATAAATAATCCCATATTTACCTCCTACTTTACTTCTTCTACTTTTAATTTAACACCATCAATATCTAAAATAATAACTTCTTTATTTAAATCTATTTTTTTATCACTAATAGCGCTCCATCTTTTTCCATCAACTTTTACTTCTCCGATGGAATTTTTATTTATTTCTTCAGTTACTATACCTTTCATACCAATTACTCTATCAAAGTTTGTCTTAATATCTTTACTTTTTAAAACATCTTTTAAAAATGATTTTGTAGTTATTAAAAGGATTGTTCCAAGTATTGTAAAGAAAGCAAACTGTATAACAAAGTTATCAATAAATAAAGATAAAACTATAGTACATAATCCACTTGCTATATACCATATTGTAACTAAATCAATAGTCATACATTCAATAATTGAAAGAACTATTACAACAGTTAACCAAAAATACATATCTACACCACCTAATTAAATTATACTCTAAAATATATATATTTACAATATTTTAGAAACTCATTTTACCACTTATTATGTCATTTAAATATCTAAAGTATAATTCAAATAAATTAGCTTTTTTAACATCATCATTAACTGTTAATTCAACTTCACCTATTTTACTATTATCACTCTTAATTATTAATTTACCTACTACTTCACCTTTATTTATAGGAGCACTTATTTCATTTAACTCAATATCATAAGAAATTTCTCCTAATTTATTATTCTTTTCTGTTACTATACTATAACTATCACGAGTTACTATATCTACATATTTTTTGTTTCCTTTTTCTATTTCTTTATTAGTAATTGTTTTATTTTTTTCAACTACTTCATACATTTTATATTTAGCATATCCGTAATCAAGTAAGGCAGATATTTCAGCATTTCTTATAGTACTTGTTTCTTCACCCATTACAGTAGAAACAAGTCTCATGTTATCTTTTTTCATAGTAGCAGTTAAACAATATCCAGCTTCTTTAGTATAACCAGTTTTTAAACCATCTACTCCTGCTTTAAATCTAGTTAGTTTGTTTGTATTAGTTAGCCAAAATTCTCTAGAAGTACCTTTTCTTAAATAATCTTCATATATACTAGTAAATTCTAAAACTTTTTCATGTTTAACTAGTTCTCTAGATATAAAAGCCATATCATATGCACTAGAATAATGATTAGCGTCATCTAGTCCATGAGGATTTTTAAAATTAGTATCATTTAAACCTAATTCTTTGACTTTATCATTCATAAGAACAACAAATTCTTCAACAGTACCAGCTACTGCTTCAGCTAAAGCCACTACAGCATCATTACCACTTGCTACTGCAACTCCTTTAAATAAATCAGACACTGTCATTTGTTCTCCAGTTTCAAGTAATATTTGACTTCCACCCATCGAAGAAGCTCTCTCTGATACTGTAATCATTTCATCCCAACTAATCGTTCCCTTTTCTATTGCTTCTATAATTATTAACATACTCATTATCTTAGTCATAGAAGCAGGCGCTAATTTCTCATGAGCATTTTTTTCATATAATATTTTACCTGTTTTTTCTTCAATTAATATCGCACTTTTAGCATTAGTAGCTAAAGAGTCAGTAACTAAATTATCTACAGCTATTGTACTTGCTTTAATACCACTTGGTAATAACATTAATATGCTTAAAAATAAAATACCTATTTTTTTCATATTTCACCTCTAATAACAAAATATGAAAAAAAACTACAATTATTCACGTTCTAATTAAATTTAATTTTTCATATATTTAAATGGTGATAATATGTTTCAAATTGGTGATTTAGTAACAAGAAATTCATATAAAAATGACATTGTTTTTAGGATTATGAAAATTGAGAATGATATATACTATTTAAATGGTAAAAGTGAAAGACTGTTTGCTGATGCTTTAGAAGATGATTTAAAAAAATATGATGGAAATCTAGATAATGATGAACAAGAATTTTTAGACAGAATTAAACCAGATAATCTAGAAAGAAATGATTATTTTTATTTACCAGGAAAAATATTACATATAGATAGTGATCAAGAATATTTAAATAGATGTTTAAAATATTATGAAAATATTAATATATGGGCTGTTGGAATATTAGAACGCGAAGAAAATATTCCTTCTAGAATATATGATTTATTAAAAGAATATAATCCAAATATTGTTGTTATAACAGGTCATGATGCTTATTATAAAAAAAAGGGAGATATCAATAATTTAGACAACTATAAAAACAGCAAATACTATGTAAATGCTATAAAAGAAGCAAGAAAATTTGAAAATTCTCATCAAAAATTAATTATTATAGCCGGTGGATGTCAATCAAACTATGAAGAATTAATAAAAGCAGGAGCTAATTTTGCTTCTAGTCCTAAAAGAGTAAATATTCATGCTCTAGACCCTGCTATTATAGCAACTAAAATGAGTTTATCAGATATTACGGAAGATATTAATTTAAAAGAAATATTAGAAAATACCAAATATGGATGTAATGGAATTGGAGGAATAAAAACAAAAGGAACTATGTATGTTGGATATCCTAGATAGGAGGATTAATGAATACTGAAACTATTAAAAAGAAATTAAATAACTATATTGGTAAAGAAGCAACTATCAAATATAGTTTAGGAAGAAATAAATATGAAACTTATAATGTCATTATAAAAGAATTATATGATAAAGTATTTGTAGTAGAAGAAAAAAGAAATAGATTATCATTTTCATATAGTGATGTTATAACTAAAACTATAAAAATTAACTTTAAAGAAAAAGATTCTAGTGATTAACTAGAATTTTATTTTACATTTTAGGAAAAAATCATTTTACAAAAAAAGACAAAATAATTTTAAATATTAATAACCTTTACTTAAAATTTTTACTATGCTATAATCTTGATAAAGATAGGAGGATTTTATGAAAAAAGAAAACATTATAATTGGTATTATAGTTCTAACTGTTATTGTTATTTTAGGAGTTTTATTTATAAATTTTAATAAAAACGAAACTACTGAAAGTACTATAAAAAATAGTAAAGATATGATAAAGATGGTTAATTCAATATATCAAAATATTAATAATGAATTACCAAGTCTTGAAACAATGACTATTGATGTTAATAACCTTGATGATGTAACTAGTTATACAGGATTAAAATCAAATAAAGATATTGAAGAAGTAGTAATATCTGTTCCAATGATGAATGCTCAAGCATATAGTCTTGCTGTTGTAAAAGTAAAAGATGGAGCTAATATAGAAAGTTTAAAACAAGAAATGTTAGACAATATCGATATGCATAGATGGATATGTGTAAGTGCTGAAAAATTATATATTACAAATAATGAAAATATAATTTTCTTAGTAATGGCTGATAAAGATATAGCAGAATCCGTTTATAATGGATTTAAATCATATGTAAATAATAAAACTGGAAAAGAACTAGAAAAAACAAATGAAGAAGAAAATATAGAACTTCCACCAGAAATGCCAGCAACACCAGTAGAATAGAAGCACCTTAATTGGTGCCTTTTTAAAAGGAGGAATAAAATGTTATTCACAAGTATAAGTTTTTTATATTATTTTTTACCAATAGTTTTAATAATATATTTTATAGCACCAAAAAAATATAAAAATTTAATTTTATTTATTTTTTCATTAATATTCTATTTTTATGGTGAACCTAAATATATATTTTTAATGATTTTAGAAATACTAATAGCTTATATTGGAGCTATACTAATAGATAAATATAAAAGTAAAAAAATATTAATTCTTACCCTATTCATTCATATAATCTTACTTATAATATTTAAATATACTAACTTTTTAACAACAAATATTAATAATGTATTCAATACTAATTTCAAATTACTAAACATAGCATTACCTATTGGAATATCATTCTATACATTTCAAATTATAAGTTATATAGTTGATGTGTATAAAGGTAAAGTAAAAGTTCAAAAAAGTTTCTTAAAACTAGCTACTTATGTGTCTTTATTTCCTCAATTAATAGCTGGTCCAATAGTTAGATATGAAGTAATAGAAAATGAACTAGATAATAGAAAACTTAGTTTTGAAGATTTCTCTATAGGTGTTAGAAGATTTACAATTGGTTTAGCTAAAAAAGTGTTGATTGCCAATATGTTAGGAGAACTATGTACTAAATTTAGTCTAGTAGATGAAAGAAGTATTGTTCTTTATTGGATATTTGCTATAAGCTATATGCTACAAATTTATTTTGACTTTTCAGCATATTCAGATATGGCTATTGGATTAGGTAGAATGTTTGGATTTCATTTTCTAGAAAACTTCGATTATCCATATGTTTCAAAAAGTATTACAGAGTTTTGGAGAAGATGGCATATATCACTAGGATCTTGGTTTAGAGATTATGTCTATATACCATTAGGTGGTAATAGAGTTAGTAAAATGAAACATTTAAGAAATATTTTAATAGTATGGTTATTGACTGGTATATGGCATGGAGCAAGTTGGAATTTTGTTATTTGGGGATTAATGTTTGGAATAATATTAATAATAGAAAAATTATTTTTAAATAAATATTTAGAAAAATTACCTAACTTTATAAGAAGAATATATGTATTATTTATAGTAATGATTAGTTTTATAATATTTAATGCTGATACAATAAGTGATGCAATATCAAATATTATTGGTTTATTTGGATTTAATAAGGAAACATTTATAAATAATTATACAATCTATTATTTAAAAAGTTATTTTATAATACTAGTTATTGCTATAATAGCTTCTACCCCACTTATTAAAAAACAACTAGAAAATATGAAAAAAAATAAATTTATGAATAAATTAATTAATATACTAGAACCTATTTATATTGTTTCATTATTATTAATTGTAACATCATATTTAATTGATAACTCATATAATCCATTTTTATATTTTAGATTTTAGGAGGAATTATGAATAATAAAATAAAAGATAAAGTTGTAACTATATTATTTTCATCAATCTTAATTATTTTTTTCTTAATTAATGTAATTAAAAAAGATGATGATATATCTATTTCTGAACGAAGAAAATTAGAAAAGTTTCCTACTCTTACAATTAACAATCTAATAGATGGAACATTCTTTAAAAAATTTGAAACTTATACTACTGATCAATTTATAAAAAGAGACGATTTTAGAAAATTAAAAGTCAACTTAGAATTAAATACTAAAAAAAATTACAACAATTTATATAATTATAATGGATATATAGTTGAACAAACATTTCCTCTAAATAAAAATTCTGTTATAAATTTAGCTAACAAAATGAATTCTATTAAAGAAACATATTTAACTAACAACAATATTTATTTTACTATTGTTCCAGATAAAAATTATTTTATTAATAATGGTAATTTAAAATTAGATTATAATGAACTTACTAATTTAATGCAAAATAATTTAAAAGATTTTAATTATATAGATATATTTAGTATATTAAATTTAGATGATTATTATAAAACTGATACTCATTGGAAACAAGAAAATATTAAAAAAGTAGCCCTTCTTTTATCAAAAAATATGAATTTTGATTTTTATGATAATTATAATGAGTTAGAAATAACTTCATTTAAAGGAGTTTATTCCGGTCAACTTCCTATTAAAACCGAATTAGATAAAATAACTATTTTAACAAATGATATTATAAAAAACAGTATAGTTTATAATTATGAAACAAAAAAAGAAACAGAAGTTTATGATTTAACTAAAGTTAATTCATTAGATAAATATGATATATATTTATCAGGAGCTGTTTCAATTATTGATATTATAAATAATAATTCTGGTAATAAAGAATTAATCGTATTTAGAGATTCTTATGGTAGCAGTTTAGTACCACTACTTATTCAAGGCTATAAAAAAATAACTGTCATTGATACTAGATATGTATCACCTAAGATATTAAATGAATATGTCGATTTTAATAATAAAGATGTATTATTTATATATGGAGTTATATCAGTAAATAATAGTTCTTCAATAAGATAAAAAATATCAATATTACTTGTATATAAAAC
>CAKOWF010000038.1 GCA_934122215.1 uncultured Bacilli bacterium
AAATCCTTAAATATTTCATTTGCATTTAAATAATTAACAAATTTAATATTGTGTCTATTTTCAGTTAATTTAAAGGTATTATCATCATTTATAATAGGACAGCTAATATTCATTGTATTAAACCAATTTTTGTTTATCATATATGCTATTACGCTAATATCCCATAATGGCCATCTTTTATGTAGGCCATAAGCTCTATAGTAAAATTTATAACATAAATAATTGCATAATTCGTTTTTGCCTTTTAATTCACCTTCTAATTCATATATTGATGTCATTAGGTTAGATGTTATAGGTGAACAAGGCATTACAGTAAGTTTAACTTTTGATTCAAAGACTACTTTTACTGCTTCTACATCTTGATCAAAATTAAAGTCTTTATTAGGTCCAAATAAGAAATTACTTCCTAGCCATATAATTTCTATCTTATCAATGATATCAGGATTAGTTTTTAATGCCAATGCTATATTTGTTAAACACCCTATTGCTAATATATATGTTTTTTTATTTTTGTTAGCAATTTCAATTATTTTATTAACTGCTGAATTTCTTTCATTATATCCATTTTTTAAATAATCACGGGAACCTTTATATATAAGTGATTTATCCTTTAATCCTAATAAATCAAATACTTTACATGCTTCATTGTAACTGGCATCTATAGAATCAGAAACTGTTCCTTGCCATTTTTCATGTTTAAAAGGTGCTATTGTTATAGCATCAATGTTGAATATTTTTTTGCTTTTTAGTAAATAAGATAATGCGAATTGGTCATCTGCTTCATTATATGTATCTGTATCCAAAATTACATTATATTTATTTTTTTCACAGATCAAACTATATATTTCTTTCCATCCGTTTACTATTGGAATATTTAAACTATACATCTCATTATATCTCGTTTTCACTAAAAAACATTCTATTCCTGCATTCAATACATATTTACACTTATCTGCTTCATCATCAAACATAATATCAATACTATTTTCAATACACTCTGGACTTTTATCTTTGCTTTTTGTAAATACTAATTTATCATATTTTATGCCTTTTTCATTTAACCAATTTATAGTTACTAATTCATGATTTTTAAAAAAATAATTTGATCTATGTGTTATTAAAAATATCTCGTTTTCTTCATATAATTTATTAATATATTCCTTAGCCCCTTCTATTAAATCGAATTTTTCAGCCATTCTATCCATATTATTGCAGATAAAATCTTCTATTTCTTCTGAGCTCCAATCAAACATTCCTTCAGTAATGTGTTTAGCTTTTTTATTTATAATTCCTTTATTTCTTTTATTTTTATCTTCTTTTTCAAATTCTTCTAAAAATGTTTTATCTAAATCTGCTATTACATTATCAATATCTATTCCAATTCTCATATAACAACCTCCAATATAAAATAAAGTTTTAATCTATAAAAATTATACATTATATTACAATTTTTTTCCATACTCCCTTGAAAATATTTAGAGAAATGATATAATGAATTTATCAGAGAGATTTAATCAAATCTTATAGTCTTATTTTCGCATACGTGTATAGTTAAGGCTCCATTTGAAATCAACTTACGAACTTTTAAGCCCGTAAGTTTTTATTTTATATAAATAATATCAAAAAAGAGGAAAAATTATCAAAATAATTTAATCCTCTTTTTGTATTTTTTTGAATATGGGAATGAAATCTATGTTAGCACTGAAATTATACTCCAATATAATTTTTTTATGAAAATTACAAAACCTTTAATTTGATTTAACATTAATTCTTTTATTAACAATTTCAAATACTCTATCCGCATTTTCTATAGTACTAGATTTATGTGCAATTATAATAACAGTGCAATCTTTTGATAGCTTATTTATAATCTTTTTTAAATTTTTTTCACTTTCATTATCAATATTAGATGTTGGTTCATCAAAAATGTAAATACTTGTTTCTTTTGCTATTGCTCTTGCAAAAGCTAATAACTGTATTTCTCCCTTTGATAAAGATTTATTATTTATTTTTTCATATATACCATTTTTGAAAGTTGAAATTTTATCATATAAACAAGTCATTTTTAATATTTCAATAATTCTTTCATCAGATATACTATTTTCATTGTTAACGATTATATTCTTTTTTATAGTATCTTCAAAAACATAAGGGTTTTGTTGAATAAATGAAATGTTTTTTCTAATACTTTCTAAAGATAAATCATCAATGTTTTTATCATCAAACATTATATTTCCTGAATCAATTTTGTAAAATCCTAATATTAAATTAATAATTGTTGTTTTACCTGAACCAGTTTTACCAATAAGAGCAATTTTTTCACCACTATTAATTGAAAAGTTTAAATTTTCTAAAATTTTTTTACCTTTAATGTATGAAAAATTTACATTTGTAAATTTTATATTCCCATATAACTTTTCTGCCTTTTTCCCTTTATAAATATTTTCTATGTTATTATCATCACCTAATAATTCATCTATTCTTTTCATTGATATTTTTCCCTTTTGCAAATCTTCATAATGATATAGCATATTACCTAATGGTTCAAAAAATTTATCTAAATAACTTACAACCAAATATATTATTGCAATATCTACATTAGCCATTTTACCATGTATACAAATATATAATATTATAAATATAATAAAATACCTAGTTGTTGTTTTTGCCGGAGTAAGTAAACTTTGAGAATCAAAATACTTTCTTGAAGAATCTAATTCTTTAGTATTATATTCATTCAAAATTTTTTCTCTTTCCTTTTGAATATTAAAAATATGTAATGTCTTAATACTTGAGAAAGTTTCACTAAAAAAATTATTGATTTTTTCATTAGTATTTATTTCTATTTTTTTATAGTATGCCATCTTTTTTCCTATTCTTAATATTGCAAAAACTAATAATACACTACAAATTATCATAACAAGCGCAAAATATATATTTATAAAACAAATAACTATTATAATTGTTAGTAAGAAAATTCCCGAACTAATAAACATTGGTAAAGATTTTCCAACAAATTCTCCAATATTTGATATATCTGAAGTCATTCTAGTAACTAATGTGGCTATATGCATATTAGAGAATGTATCCATATTAAAACTCATAACTCTATTATACGTTTCTTTTCTAATATCATAAATTAAGTTTTGGGTATTTTTTGACAATAAAAATGTTTTTAAATACTCTAAGATACCGCAAACTAAAGTAGTAATTAAATAAATAATAATTAATACAAATAGTCTTATTTGTATATCATTAAATGAATACGTATTTTCTGCTAAAGATATTGCTGTCTTTATTATATAAGGCAAAAAGGTATTTATTAATGAAATAATAATTATCAATAAAATTATTAATAAAAAGTTATATTTGTATTTTAAAATTAACTTTTTCAGATTAATCATATTTATACCTCACAATTCTCTACTTCTTTTAATTGTTTATTTTCTAATAAATATATTTTATCAGCGCCTTTAAAATCATCAAAAGTATCTGAAATTAAAATTAAAGTTATTTTGCTTTTTTGAGTTATATTATTAATTACTTTTTTTCGTGTTTTAGAATCTAAACCTGATAGTGCATTATCAATGATTAAGATTTTATGCTTTTTTAATACATTCCTAGATAAAATTAATCTTTGCTTTTGACCGCCAGAAATTTTAACACCGCTATCTCCAATGTATGTTTCATATTTTTGAGAAAATTCGTTTATCGTTTTTAAAAAACATGCTTCTTGCAATGCATCATTAACTTCATTTATGTCATATTCTTTTCCAAGTTCAACATTATATTTAATTGTATTATCATATACATAATCATCCTGCATAGCATATGAAACATCTTTATAAAACTCATTTCTTTTTATATTGTTTATATCTATACCATTAAATAATACTATGCCATAATCAATTTCATAGAACTTAGCTAAAATATTGACTAAAGTTGTTTTACCTGAACCTGTTTTTCCCATAATACCAATAAAACTACCATATGGCACACTTAAGTTAATATTTTCTAAAATTGTATCTTGATCGTTTTTATATTTAAATGTTAAGTTTTTTATTTCGATATTTGGATTTTGAGGCATACATAAATCTCCATCACGATTTAAATCCATATCATATAGAAAATCCAGTCTTTTATTTATGATTCTAATCTCATTTACCTTTTTTACTAGATTTCCTGTATATACATAATCTGATAATACTTTTTGAATTATGGAATTAAATGCAATAAATGAACCTATTGTTATTACATTTTCAGTGACTAAATAAATTCCATAAATGCAGGCAATAGAAAAACTTAATCCTTTAAAAATTACTGAAATAAAATCAATTATTGCAATTGACTTATTATATTCAATATCTTTTTCTTTTATAGAACTGTTTACAGCATCAAATTTATTTATAGTTTCAGATTCATTAACGTAAGATTTTATTACAGAAAATCCAACAAATCCATCATTTATTATTTTTGATATATTTGCTTCTAAATCTTTTTTTTCTTTTATGACTTTCTGTGATGTATAATTTAGTTTGACAATTATATACAAAAATATTGGAAATATAACAAATACAGAACTACTCAATAAAAAATTAACGTAGTTTATTGATATTATATATCCCATAATTGTAAAAAGTATTACTCTTGTGATTTCGATAGTTCCATGACTAAGTATTGACCATAGATGATCAATATCATTTGTTATGTAAGATACAAATTTGCCTTTATCAATGTTTTCAAAGAAACTAACATTTCTTGCCTCAAAATTGTATAATAAATCAGAAAGAACACCTTGTTTAACTTTTCTTCCAATTGAGAATATTATTCTACGATAGATAAATGTTAAAACAAATGTGTTGATTATGACGGCACATAACAACAATATCTTTTTTATTAAAACTGCATTTATTATATTAGTATTGCCAAGTATTGTATCCAATATTTCACCAAATATTACTGGTTCAATTAGTGATAACACAATGTCAACAGCATATATTATAAAAAATATTATTAGCCATAATTTAAATTTACTGATATTAACTTTTATTAATTTATGCATACCATTTTATTACTCCTTATAAAAATGTTACTAATTTTAATTCAAAAAAATTATATCATAAGGTAACATATTTTTCCATACTCCCATTAAATTTTAATAAGATTTCATCTATAATAATTGTAGAAAAAGAGAGTTACTGTTTATAAGCTGTTGCTTAATCGTTTCATTTGAAATCAACTTATGGACCGAAAAGTTTGTGAATTCTTATTTTTATAAATAATATCAAGAGAGGAGAAAAAATTATCAAAATAATTTAATCCTCTTTGTGATTTATGTACGTTATCATAATTATATATTTTCAATTTTATTAGTGATAATATATAATAAATATATATTTAAAAATGTATATACAAATCATAAGCAACAACAATACCAAACTAGTATTGTCTTTAAATTATTTATTTAATGCTCCACTCAATATTCTATATTTTAAATTATTTTCCCATATATATTTTAATTCATCAAAATTATCATTTGGATTTAACATCAATCTTGCTAAATTATCTAACTCTTTATATTCTTCTTCTGTCAATTCAAAATTCTTCTCTTTAATATATCTAGGAATATGTAAAAATATAATTTCATTATTCATTAAAGAATGAAAATCATAAAATAATCCTCTTAAGGCTGCTTTCATTCCTAAAGTAACAGGATTAGATGCATATAATATAGTTTCTGGTTTTATACTATTTTCTCTTAATCCTAAATAAGCATTTGCTCCAAATATAAATCTATCGTAAGGAATATTATTCAAGTCAAATTCCATCTCATGATCTGGGCAATGCTCATCTGCATCAACCAATTTCCACACATTTTCTGTCTCATCATAATATTCTGTAATCCAATGGTCATAACTAGTACCATCATATTTTATATAAGGCGCAAAACCACTTCTTACTCTTGCAGGAACACTTTTTGCTTTTAATATACTTGCCAATAATATTGCTTGTCCTCTGCAAGTAATATGTATTTTATCTTTTGCTTCTCTTTTTATATTATAGTTAGGATCTTTTCTTAATAATTCTGCTATCATACTTTGAGCAGTCGGAAAATAATCTTCTTCATAATCCAGTCTTGTTATAGATACTTTTGTCATATCTCCCCAGAAACATTTAGATTTACTTCTTATTTCTTTATTTCTATATGCAACAGGATGTATTATTTGCACTCTTTGTAATATACACAATTCATCTATATCATCAGGTAAATTTTTAGCAAATTCTTTATAATAACCCAAATATGTAAATTGACTTGTTTGTTTATAGAATTCTAACATTTCTTTATTTTTCATCTTTATACCACACTCCAATATTTAATTTAATTTTTTCTCGATCTTTGTTTTGAACTTTCATCTAGATAGCCTACTGAAATTGCTGAAATCAAATCCATATTACTTTTATCTACCAATTTTGCAATTTCTTTTTGAGTATATAAAATATTCTTTATCCATAATGAACCTAAATTTAAATCTGTTGTTTTTAAACAAATATGTTTGCAGATTATCTCACTAATACTTTTTTTATTAGTATCTCAAATTGTAATTCATCTAATTTTGTTATTTTTTAAGTATTATTTTAAAGTAGATCTTGTAATATGCTCCACATTATAAATTATAATAAATAAAAAAGTAAAAAGATAAACATTTCTGATATCAGTTTTGTTTATCTTTTATTTAAATATATAAAACAATATATCATTTTGAATTTTAATTTAATAATTAATCTTATCAGTTATAAAATTATTATTAAAAGATAAATATACTTTATTGCTAATAAATGGCTAAATCATGTTATAATTATATAAGGTGATTTTATGGAACTTTTAAATGAAAAAGTAATTAATTCAAAGCCGTTTGAATCATTACAATCAATACTTAAAATTAGGTAGAATAAATAAAGATTTAATTAGATCACAAAAAGAAAATCTTTTAAGCATGGCTAGTCAAAAGCCTGTTAATAAAATTAAAACTATTAAAGCAGATTCTAAATTTACAGATGATGATTATTATAAATATAATTATAAAGTATTTTCTGAAGAAAAAATTGTAGAAATAAATGCTATAAATAATCTTATATCATTTATAAAAATGGTTGGTATAAAATTATCTCCACAACATTTACAAGAATTAAAAAATAATTTTTTAAAGAATATCAATCAATATAATAATCACTTAAGAGATTTAAGGTCAAATCTTAATTTTAATGATAGTTTTTTAAATTTTGAAGAAGCATTTGATGTGATGATTAAATTTAATCCCGATTGGTTAACAATACCACAATTAAATATTGAATATTATCTTAACGAAGATGGTAAAGTTGTAAAAAGAACTAAAGAAGAATTAGAAGAAAGATTAAAAACAGAAACTGATGAGAATATTAAAGAGTATATACAATATCTATTAACAGAAAATACAAACTTCAAAATTAAATAGAAATGTGTTCTTTTTTGTGTCATATTGTTAAAAAATGAACCATTAATTACTTTTTTAAATAGTAGTATCACAAATTTTTCGGATATTTTAAGAAAAACAATGAAGGAATTTTATAAACTTAATAAAAAAATCTTAATTTAAAATTTTCTTTGCAAAAATTACTATTGATAGTTCAAAAAAATTATATAGCAAGAAAAAAAGATGATTATGAACACTAATGTTTTTAATCATCTTTTTAATAATTAATTGTCTTCTTTTATATAATTCCTCTTTATTTTTTTAGTTAAAATATATGTTTTTTCATTTTCGCCATCTGGTTTAACTAATGATATTTCTGAATATTCGCCAGCAAATATTCTAAATAATGCACTACTTATACAATCATCAAAAACTGTTTTTAAACTCCTAGCTCCACTCTTTTTTTGCAATAGCTAAGTCAGCAATATATTCAATAAAATCATCGGTAAATTCAAATTGTACTTGAAGCATTTCAAATAATTTTTTGTATGTATTTAATGAACTAATTTTAAATTTTAAATTTACTAAGCATTAACTAGTAATGTTTGTCTACATTCATACTTTCTAAAGTACAATTTTTCTAATTATTTAATATAATTTAAGAAATATTTTTTAAACATAACTCTTTTTTAGATTCATACAAAATTTTTTCTAATTATTTATTAGCAACATAGTAAAAAACAGTCATTGTATAATAAAATTCTTCTTTTTTAAATTGATTTCTTAACTTATCTAATAAATTATTCATTTCATTTTTAACTTTATCTGGAATATTATTTTTATTGTTTGCACTCCTAAATGCCATAGAACTATCAAATAATTGTATTTTTTGTTCTAACGTTTTTCCTACAGTATCACTTACAGAATAGAACAATCTTATATTTTTAAAGTGATTATTATTAAGATAACTATATACTTTTTTTCCAATATATCTATCTGTATTTTTTGTTATATTTTGATTAACCATAATTTGATTTTCATATAAATCAAATATTTTGTGTAATAAATTTTCTGGATCAGGATAGCAAAACTTAAAACTATCATCTGGTACTTTAATTATTATTATTCCTCTATTTGTTAACTTCTTCTTTAAATTTGTCAAAATTTCTTCTGGATTTTCTAAATGCTGTAAAACATAAGATAAATTAATAATATCATATTTATTTTCATCTTGTAAATCGTCAATACTCTTTAATTCAAAATTATACCTAGTATTATTTTTAAATTCTTCTTTTGCTTCATTTATTGCAGTATCATCTATATCTATCCCATTAATGTGTGTAATATTATCATATTTATCAAATAACATTTTTGTTTTAAATCCATTAGAGCAGCCAATATCTAAAACATTTAAATTTTGATATTTCAGTATTCCAGATATATTTAATACATAATCATCAAATTTTTGGTTTCTAATTGCTTGTTTTTCTAATTTTTCTAAATTCCAATTATTATTCATAATATCTCCCTTTCCTTATAGTTATAATTTTTTTATTTCTGAAAATAAGTCATACAAATTATATTTCAATAAATTAGCAAAGTATTCTTTTAATTTAAATACTTTAACTAAATTTAATGATTTTAAAATTACACCAGCAGTATTGCCAACATAAATTAAATATAATTCAATTATCATTTTTTGACATGACTTTACAATCGTTTAATAACATTATTATATTATTTTTAATTAATTATTTAAGTTGTATAATTAATATTTTTTCAATCTTCACTTAAGCATTAAGATAGCAATATTTATTATAAAATAAAGCATAAATGGTTTTCGTACGCTTCATTATTATGATTGCATTTCTGATATTTTTTTATTTAACAATATATTCATTATTAAATCCGAAACAACAAAACATATCCATACACCATATATACCAAATATTTTACTTAATAAGTATGCTAAAACTAATCTTAATCCACCACTTATAAATAAACTTAATTTTGAAATATATTTAAATTCTTTCATAGCTCGTAATATACTAGAATAATAATGATAAAATCCACTTAAAATACAATCCAATACAACAAACAACAATAACTTATAGCCTATTATTAAACTTTCTTTTTCAATTAAAAAATGTGGTAAGAAAATTAACATAGCAATTCCAATAATTGTAGTAGTTATATATACTATTTTTTTGTTTAAACTATTTATAATTTTAGTTGTATTATTAATTTTTTCATTATTATTACTTCCAATCGATGTTGCAATCATGGTTTGTGTACCTATACCTGTTCCGTGTAAAAAATTGTTTATTAAATCCAAAAACTGCATTACAATTATATGTGCGGCATATTGAAGTGTTCCAATTCTTGACATAATAATATTTAAAATAAAATTACTTCCCCTTTTAAAAATTCTCTCATAAACATTGTATCGTATTAGGCTAAATTCCTCTTTTGCTATACTTTTAACAAACTTTATTTTTACTAAATTTTTAGAATAATAAACTAATACTATCATATTTATTATTTCTACTAGTACAGTTGATAATGCTACACCTGTAATTCCAAATCCAAATTTAATAAATGCAAAATCTAGAACAGCATTAATAAAAAAACAAAGTATTCTAATATTAAGCATTCTTTTACTATTACCTAATGTTCGTTGATAACCACTTAATATTGTCAAAATTGTATTAGGAATAACTCCTATTAATCTTATATATAAATATACTAAACCGATTTTATTAACCAAGAACATTTTTGGAATAAATTTACTTATACCTAATGTTAAAATTATGCAAATTAAACTACAAATTATAGCAATTATTAATGCAACCCCTACAGTAACTTTTGATTGTTCTTTATCATTTTTTCCTAACAATCTAGCTACAATAACATTGTTAGAAACGTTTATTGATTGTAATACCAAATACATAAAATCTATAACCGTTCCCATTGCTCCAATGGATGCTATTATTTCGGATCCAAACTGTGATATCATAAATGTATCTGTCATAGTAATTAAAACACCGACAATACATTCAAACCCCGATGGAAG
>CAKOWF010000039.1 GCA_934122215.1 uncultured Bacilli bacterium
GGTGCTTCTATATTATCTGTATTTCTATAAATATTATAATTAATTTTAGATTCATTTAAGAACTTATTAATTTCTATACTTTCTTTTAATCCTTCACTATGTCCTGGATATATAGTTATTAAAATGATACCTTTATTATTTAATAAACTTAATCCTTCTTTTATTGAATGTATTGTATCTTTATAATTAGTGGTGATATTTTTATTACCTCCAGGTAGATATCCTAAATTATATATAATTAAACTAACTTTATTAATTAGATTAGGTAATTCTTTTTTTATATATTTATTATTAGTTTTTATTAAAGTATAATTATTAAAATTATTTTCATCTAATAATTTTTTAGTATTATTAATAGCTATATCTTGAATATCAAATCCATATAAATGTCCTTTTTTTATATAATTACTTATAAATAAACTATCATGTCCATTACCCATAGTAGCATCTATTACAATATCTTTTTCTTTTAAAGATAAATCAATAATTTGTTTAACTTTATTTAAAATACTTTTATTAAATCCTTGATAAGTATTTCTTTTGGCCAGTTCTTTATCAATATCATTTAGTACTGTTATTTTATTAGTTAACCATTTTGGTTCTATTAAGTTATTAGGATCGGGATCACCAGTTAATCTATGTACTACAATATCTGGATTTAATAATTCTATTTGATCACATACAATATTTACATATTCTTTTTCAGTTAATATTTTAAATGGTTTTTCTTTATATAATTTTTCTAATTTAGTATTTTTTAAAATATGTAACATATGTATTTTAATACCTTGTATATCTAATTTATTTAAATATATTATATTTTCTAACATCATTTCTTTTGTTTCATAAGGTAAACCATTTATTAAGTGAACTATTACATTAATATTATTTTTTCTTAACTTTTCAACACATTCATTGAAACATTCTAAAGTATGACATCTATTAATTAGATTAGATGTTTCTTCATGAATAGTTTGAAGCCCTAGCTCTATAGTTAAGTAAGTTCTTTTATTTAAATCTATTAAATAGTCTAAACATTCATCACTAATTGAATCAGGTCGAGTAGCTATAGCTAATCCTACAACATTATCTAATTTTAAAATTGGTTCAAATTTTTGTTTTAGTACTTCAACAGGTGCATAAGTGTTTGTATTTGCTTGAAAGTACCCAATATATTTACCATGCCATTTATGATTCATTTTTTCTTTTATTTTATTAAATTGTGTTATTAAATCATCATTGATATTACCTGCAAAATCACCACTACCTAGGTTAGAACAATATATACATCCACCAGTACCAACTTTTCCATCTCTATTAGGGCAAGTAAATCCAGCATTTAAACTTATTTTAAATATTTTATCATTAAATCTATTTTTATTATAAAAATCTACTGTATAGTATCTTTTATTTGAATTAGTATATTTAAATAAATTCATAAAATCACCAATTAATATTATACTAAAAAAATAATAAAATAAAAATTATTTTAAAAAAAATTAATACAATGTGATATAATTATATAGGAGGATATGATATGAAGAAGAAAGAAATTTTTATAAGTTTAGGAATTGTTTTAGCAACTTATGTATTTTTAAGTTGGATTATACCAGTAGGATATTATAACAATGGTGTATATTCTAAAGGAATAATTGATCCTGTAGGAATTGTTGATGTAATTAAGTATCCTGTAATAGCCTTAACAAGTTCAGTATTTGTATTAACAGCAATATCAATAATTGTTATTGGTGGTTTATATGGGGTAATGAAAAAAACAGGATTATATGGTAAATTAGTAGATAGTGTGTGTAAAAAATTTAAAGGTGATGAGGAATTATTTTTAATTATTTCTACATTTGCTTTAGCTTTATTTTCTAGCTTAACAGCTTTAACAGTACCTTTATTTGTATTAGTTCCATTTGTTACAGGTGTGTTACTTGTAATGGGATATAATAAATTAACAGCTTTATTATCTAGTGTTGGTGCTATATTAGTTGGTAATATGGCTACTACATACGGATTTAATATAGCAGGTTATATTAAATATTTCTATGGTACTGATATAAATGCTAATATATTATTTAAAATAATTTTATTTGCTTTATTAACGGGTGGATTAATATTATTTTTACTACTAATAAACAAAAATACAAAATTTAAAAAATTATCTAAAGAAGAATTAGAAGAAATACCATTTTATGAAGATGTTAAAAGTAAAAATAAAACTTTAGGTAGTGTAATATTGCTTGGTTTAGTTTTTATCTTAATAATGGTAGGTATGTATAATTGGTATTATTCTTTTGGAGTAACAGTATTTGATAAATTTGATGAATTAATTTCAAATGTTAAATACAATGATTTATCAATATTAAGTTCTATAATAGGTGAAATAAATCCATTGGGATATTGGACAAATTATGAGTTTTGTTTAGTATTACTTGTTTTATCTTATGTATTAGGAAAAATTGGTAAACTAAAATTCAGTGAAATTGTAGATAGTTTTATAGATGGATGTAAAGTAATGATTAAACCTGCTGTAATGACTATATTTGCTAGTGTAATATTCTTATTTATGAGTAGTAGTACTTCATCATTTTATGCTACTATATGTAATTATTTATTTACATTATCAGATAAATTTAATTTATTATCAGTTGGATTAACATCTTTTATAGGAGGACTTTTATATAATGATTTTCCATATATGTTAAATAGTATTAGTACACCAATTGCTGGTATGTTTACTAATTTAAATGCACCATTATTTTTACAATATTCAATATATGGATTAGTACAATTAGTAGCTCCAACAAGTATTATTTTAGTTGCAGGATTAACTTATTTAAATGTTTCATATAAAGAATATTTAAAAAATATTTGGAAACCATTATTAATAGCTTTAGGAGTAATCATTTTACTAACTATGATAATATGTTTTATTTAATAAATAATTTTAAAAAGACAAATAAAAAGGACAAAATAGTTCTTTTTCTTTTTATTTTATTGCAATATCTTATTATTTATGATATATTTATAGATAGTTAAAACAAGTGCGAAAGACGTAATAATTATAAATATCAAAGAGAGTTCTTAATTGGTGAAAAAGAATATAGGAATAATTATTAAGATCACTTTCAAGTGTTTTTTATGGATAAGATAAAAACGGTAACGCGTTATAGTTTCAAGGAAGTTTATACTTCAAATTAAGGTGGTACCACGTAAATCACGTCCTTATATAGGACGTTTTTTTTGTAGGAGGATTTTATGATAATACAAATATTATTATTAATAATTGGATTTATTATACTTATAAAAGGTGCTGATATATTTATAGATGGTGCTAGTAATATAGCACACAACTACAAAGTACCTAAAATGATTATAGGACTTACTATAGTAGCATTTGGATCAAGTGCACCAGACTTTGCTATAAGTATAAAATCAATGCTAAATGGTAATAGAGAAATAGTACTTGGTAATGTAATAGGTAGTAATATTATGAATATATTACTAATTGTTGGAATATGTAGTTTAATACATAATTTAAAAGTAAGTGGTAATACAGTAAAAAAAGAAATACCATTTGCAATGTTACTTACATTATTACTTACTGTAGTAATGAATGATAAAATATTTAATAATACAGAAAATATTATAACTAGAAGTGATGGAATTATAATACTATTATTTTTTACAATATTTATTCATTACTTATTTTCTCTTATATCAGAAAAACAATATAAAGAAAAAGGCGAAGCAAAACACAACTTAAAAAAATCAATTATATATACTATAATAGGTATAATTTTAATTATATTAGGAAGTCATTTTACTATTGAAAGTGCTATTAAAATAGCAGAATATTTAAATATTAGTGAAAGAATAATATCACTTACAATAATATCGCTATTTTCAACTTTGCCAGAATTAATTACAAGTGTTATAGCAACTAAAAAAGGTGAATATGATTTAGCGATAGGTAATGTAGTCGGAAGCAATATATTTAATATTGGTATGGTTTTAGGATTACCAGTAGTAATATTTGGTAATATTCCAGTAACATTTAAATGGTTTGATATAATAACATTATTGTTATCAATAATATTATTATTCATTTATACAAGAAAAGATAAAGAAGTAGGTAAAAAAGAAGGAATAAGTTTACTTATTATATTTGTAATATATTATATATTAGTTATTATTTAGGAGGAAAAAATATGTTTAGAGAATTAGATAAAAGAAATATAAATGAAGTAGAAAAAGATATATCAGAAACTTGGAAAGAAAAAGATATATTAAATAAAACAATAGAAAATAGAAAAGATAAAGAAAATTGGGTATTTTATGATGGACCAATATATGCGAATGCTAAACCAGGAATACACCATGTATTTGCTAAAACTATTAAAGATACATTTTGTAAATATAAAACAATGCAAGGATATAAAGTACTTAGAAAAATTGGATTAGATACACATGGTCTACCTATTGAAGTAAACGTTGAAAAAAAACTAGGATTTAAAGGAAAAGAAGATATTGAAGCATTTGGTGTAGAAAATTTCTGTAAAGAATGTAATAAAACAACAGCAACCAATATAGATGAAGTAAATCAAGTTACTGATATGATGGGACAATTTATTGATTGCAAACATCCATATGTAACATGCTCAAATGAATACATTGAATCAGAATGGTGGATTATTAAAGAAATGGATAAAAAAGGACTTCTATATCATGGAAATAAAGTACTATGGTATTGTCCTAGATGTGGAACAGAATTATCAGCTAATGAAGTATCACAAGGATATCAAGAAGATTCAGTCAATACAGTTATTGTTCCATTAAAAAGAGTTGATAAAGATGAATATTTCTTAGCTTGGACAACAACTCCATGGACATTAATTGCCAATGTAGCAATATGTGTAAATCCGGATTTAACTTATATAAAAGCTGAATCAATGGGTTATAAATTTATATTAGCTGAAAGTTTAGCAGAAAAAGTTTTAGGTGAAGATTTTAAAGTATTAGAAACTTATAAAGGATCTGATTTAGTTGGTATTAAATATGAACAATTAATGCCATTTGTAAAAGTAGAAGGAAAATGTCATGAAGTAATAGCAGATAACTATGTTACAGCAGTAGATGGTACGGGTGTTGTTCATATAGCTCCAGCTTTTGGTGATGATGATAATAGAGTGTGTCAAAAAAATGGTATTGGATTTATAAATCCAGTAGGTGAAGATGGACGCTATACTGAAGGGCCTTGGAAGGGTAGATTAGTAACTGATAAAGATTTAGAAGTTGAAATCATTAAGTGGTTAAAAGAAAATGATAAATTATTCAAAAAAATAAAAATAACTCATGATTATCCACATTGTTGGAGATGTAAATCAGCACTTATTAGTTATCCAAAACCAGCATGGTATATTAAAACAACAGCATATAAAGATAAAATAATTGAAGAAAATAATAAAATTAATTGGTATCCAGCATATGTTGGTGAAAAGCGTTTTGGTAATTGGTTAGAAAATATGATTGACTGGGGTATTTCAAGAAATAGATATTGGGGTTGTCCTCTTCCAGTATGGACTTGTGAATGTGGTCATAAAGAAGTAATTGGTTCATTAGATGAATTACAAGAAAAAGTAATTGAAGATATAAATGTTCGTGAGATGGAATTACATCGTCCTTATGTAGATGAACTACATATAAAATGTTCAGAATGTGGAAAAGTTATGAATAGAGTAACAGACGTAATTGATGTATGGTTTGATTCAGGTTCAATGCCATATGCACAATTCCATTATCCATTTGAAAATAAAGAATTATTTGAATCCCAATTTCCAGCTGATTTTATAGCAGAAGGATTAGATCAAACTCGTGGATGGTTCTATGTATTATTGGTAATATCTACAATTATTTCAGGAAAGTCATCATTTAAAAATGTTGTTGTTAATGATATGATGTTAGATGAATTTGGTAAAAAGATGTCTAAATCAACAGGTAATATTATTGATCCAGTACAAATAATGACAAAATATGGTGCTGATAATATAAGATGGTATATGTTATATGCATCACCTGTATGGACACCACTTAAATTTTCTGAAACAGGTGTAAAAGAAGTTCATTCAAAATTCTTTAATCCACTTAAAAATACTTATACATTCTTTCAAACATATGCAAATATCGATAATATAAATATTAAAGAATGTAATATTCCATATGAAGAAAGAGAAGAAATTGACAAATGGTTATTAAGTAAATTTAACAAATTAGTAAAAAAAGTAACTAATTATTATGATCAATTTGATTTAAATTTAGTTGTCAAAGAAATAACATCATTTGTATCAGATGATCTATCAAATTGGTATATAAGAAGAAATAGAAATAGATTTTGGGCTAGTGGATTAGATAATTCTAAAAAAGCAGTATATCAAACTACTTATGAAGTATTAGTTGGATTATGTAAAATATGTGCTCCAATTATTCCATTTACAACAGAAGAAATTTATACTAAATTAACAAATGAAGAATCTGTACATTTAGCTGATTATCCAATATATGATGAATCAAAAATAAATGAAAAAATAGAAACTAAAATGGATTTAGTTAGGGACTTAATATCATTAGGAAGAAATGTTAGAGAAGAAGTAAAAATAAAAGTTAGACAACCAATTAATGAAGTTATTCTTGATGGAAAAAATGAACAAATTATTGGTGATTTAGTTGATTTAATTAAAGAAGAATTAAATGTTAAAAATGTTATATTTGAAAGTGATTTAGGAAAATATATGAACTATAGTGTAAAACCTAATTTCAAAGTTGCTGGTCCTATTTTTGGATCTAGTATGAAATCATTTACTGAAGCTTTAGCTAAATTAACTACTACTGAAATTGAAGCTTTAAATCAAGGTAATAACATTAAATTAATAGTAGATAATAAAGAATATGATATCAATCATGAATTAGTAGATATAAGAATATCTTCTAAAGAAGGATTTAATGTGGCAGAAGAAAATAATAATTTCATAATATTAGATGTTGAACTTACTGATGAATTAATTAAAGAAGGTATTGTTCGTGAGTTAATTAGTAAAGTTCAAAATTTAAGAAAAGAGAAAAATTTTGAAATTATGGATCGTATTAATTTATATATATCATGTGATGAATATATTTTATCTATTGTTGAAGAATATAAAGATATGATAAAAAAAGAAGTATTAGCTCTAGAAATTATAAGCAAAGAAAATCTAACTTATGAAGTAGATTTAAATGGTAATAAAGTATTTATAGATGTTGAAGTTAAAGCATAGATATATGCTTTTTCTTTTTGTTATGATAAAATATTGTTAGGTGATTATTATGAAAGGTAAATTAATAGTTATTGAAGGAGCTTGTGATGGCATTGGAAAAAGTACTCAATATAATTTAATAAAGAAAAAATTAGAAAATGATGGATATGATGTAGTAAGTCATCATTTTCCAACTTATGATTCTGTTCAAGGTGCATGTGTAGAAAAATATTTATCTGGAGAATATGGAACACCAGCTACTTTATCACCATATTTTGTTAATAGTTTATATGCTATAGATAGAGCAATCACATGGAATAAAGAACTAAAGCAAGAATTTTTTAAAGGAAAAATAATTTTATTAGACAGGTATACAACATCAAGTTTAATATATCAATCAGCTCTTATAGATGATCTTGAAGAAAAGAAAAAGTTTATTGATTATGTATGTGATTTTGAATATGAAAAGTTAGGTATTCATGCACCAGATTCAGTTATATTTTTACATGCACCTTTTGATTTAGTAACAGAAATTAGAAATGCTCGTAAAGATAATGATGGAATAACAAATGATATTCATGAAAGAGATTTATCATTTATGAAGCATGTTTATGAAAGTGCAATGTTTGTTGCTGATTATCTAGGATGGGATAAAATCAAATGCAATGATGAAAACAATATGAGAAGTATAGAAGATATAAATGATGAAATTTATACATTAATTAAGAAAAAATATGTAATATAAATAAAAGATATAGAATTTAATATTATTAATTTAAGATATAGTTAGAAATTTTCTAACTTTTATTTTTTTATGTACTAGGAAAGATCTTTAAAAAAGTAGAAAAGCAATTGATGGACATATGTATTTATAATGTAATTAAATTACATCAGAAAGTGATACATGTGAAAATAAATAAAAATTTAGAATATATCCTACTTTAGAGCAACAAAAACAAATAAATAAAACTATAGGATGAAAATAATATATAACTACTATTTAAATAAAAAAACACTATATAATACAAATAAACAAAATATAAAAATAACAATCAAAAAAATTCATATAGATGAAGCAGAAAACTTTAGGTGTGAACCTAGAAATTCAAATTTATTTGAATTTTGTTCGTTATTTTAATTATACATTTTAAAAATATTTTCATAAATTAAAATAGAAGAATTAAAATATGAAATTGATTCTAAAAAAGTTAGAGGAGCGTGTATAATGAATAATTGCAATGATTATGAACGAATAAGAAAAAAAATAGAAGAAGAAAGAAAAAAATACAGATTTTGTTATATTCAAGGTCCAACAGGTCCGAAAGGTAAAAAGGGTGATATTGGGCCACAAGGGGAAAGAGGAATACAAGGACCTGCTAGTATTGATGTTGGAATTACAGAAACAGTAGAACCATTTGAAAAAGCCAAAGTAGAAAATGTAGGAACAAATGAGGATGTTATTTTAAATTTTAAAATACCAAGAGGTGAACAAGGATTAGATGGAAAAATTGGTCCTCAAGGAATACCAGGACCAAAAGGAGAAAAAGGTGATATTGGTCCTCAAGGAATAAAAGGTGAAAAAGGAGATCAAGGACCATCTACTATTCAAATTGGAAATATTGAAACAATAGAACCTACTGAAGAAGCTGAAGTTATAAATGTTGGAACACCTGTAGATGTAGTTTTAGAATTTAAAATACCAAAAGGAGAAAAAGGCGAGCAAGGAGATATTGGTCCAAGAGGATTACCAGGAGAAATTGGTAGAACTGAACATATTGCTATAGATGAAACTGAAACTCTAGAACCAGGTGAACCAGCACAAGTGATGGATACTTTTGAAGATTGGGTTCATCATTTAGCTTTTTTAATTCCTAAAGGAGAAAAAGGAGATGTTGGAGATAGAGGGCCACAAGGTCCAGCAGGTCCTCCAGGAACGGAATTTGTATCTTCTTATGGAATTAGATATTCAATGTCTGATATGCAACTTACTTTACCACAAGGAACTGATACTGTAATTCCATTATCTGAAAAAGGGACTGCTTTTCTTATAGAATATCCTGATAATAATTCAATTAAAATAAAAGAGAATGGAGTTTATCTTATTTCATATTCTTTATGTGGTGCAACGAATGAAGATTGCTCTTTAACTATGTCTGTAAGAGCAAATGATATACTACAACCTGCTACAAATATAACTAGTGAATTTCAAGCACAAATAATTAATTGTATAAGTGGTTCTACTATTGTATCACTTAATAAAAATGATCTTGTTACATTAAATGTAAAACCATCTATGGCTGTTAATATAATATTTAATGGAAGCACTAATGCAGTGTTAAGTGTTACCAAAATACATTAAGAGTAGATAAATTCTATTCTTTTTAATTATCTAACTTTTAAAGTTTAACATAAGTTATTGTAAAGGAAGGTGATAATTATTCAAATAATAGATAATAATACTGTTGTTGTTACAAATAATGATGAATTAAAACAAGTGTTGAGTGAAGATAATAGTTATGAATATATTTATTTAGGAAGTGATATTACTGCAACAAGTGGTTTTACT
>CAKOWF010000040.1 GCA_934122215.1 uncultured Bacilli bacterium
GTAGAAAAAACAGTAGCTACTAATATGTTAGATACAAATAAAACAAACATAGAAGATGGAGTATATGAAGTAAGTACATTAAAAAGTACAAAATATGACGTTAAAGTAAAAGGAGAACAACCAACAGAAGATAGTTGGGTAAAAATAGAAAAAGGACAAGTAACAGCATGTTCATTAAAAATAGGAGAATATGTAGTAAATTGTAATGGAGAAACAACAAAGAATGATGAATTAGAAGAAAAACCAGTAAAATCAGGACCAACAAAGGTAGAAGCAACAAGTACAGATACACATAAAGGAATAGTATATTTAGACCCAACCGATTTAACTAAAACTTGTAATGAAACAAATAGTGTAAGTACAACAGGAATAAAAGACGGATGTATGAAATGGTACATATATAGTACTGAAGGTAGTAATTATACAATGATATTAGATCATAATACAACAGCACAAGTTGCTTGGAGTAGTGGAAACAATAGTGAAATGACAGTAGCAAAAGAGGCACTAGAAAGTGATACCCAAAACTGGAATAATAGTTTAAATGCTAGGTTAATATCAGCAGACGAAATAGCGCAAATAACAAATAATCAAACTTTTGATAGTACAACAGCAACAGATAGTCAATGGTATTGTTTTGACACAAATGTGATTGATACATATCAAGATTGTAATAGAAAAAGTCAAGGAGCAAGTAAATATGCATGGTTATTTGATTATACAAATGGATGCGAAAATTATGGATGTAATATAGCTGATAATAGTAATTCAGGTTACTGGACAAGTACTCGTGTTGCTAGTGATTCTATTCGTGCTTGGAGTGTATATATTCGTGGTAGTTTGGGCCATTACCAAGTTAATTATAGTTATATATATGGAATTCGTCCAGTAATAACAATACCTAAATCAATAATATCTTAAAATAAGTCAATTGACTTATTTTTTCTTATAAACATTGACATATTAATAAAATTAGAATATAATCAAGTTATTGAAAAAATTAATAACTATGAAAGAGAAGAGTACTATATATTCCTTTATAAAGCGAGTTAGATATGGTGTGAGCTAACATAAATATATATAAGAAAAACACTCTTGAGTTGCTTAAATGAAATTAGTAGTTTAAGCCGGAAGTAAACCGTTATCAAATTACTAACTAAAGAGATCACTATGTGATAATTAGGGTGGTACCGCGGATACAACAGTAATTCGTCCCTTGGGATGTATTACTGTTTTTTATTATTTAAGGAGGAAAATATGGCAAAATTTACAAGTACAATGGTAGATGACTATGCAGAAAAATTAATGATAGGATTAACAAAAGAAGAAAATAAAATGGTATTAGATGAATTTGAAATAATAGATAAAAATATAGACATAATAAATCAGATACCAAATATAAGTGAAGTAGAACCAATGACACACTGTTTAGATAATTTTGAATATGTACTAAGAGAAGATGAAATAGAAGAATCTGTACCAATAGAAGAACTATTACAAAATTGTGACGATACAATGGATAGAGAAGTACAATTACCAAAGGTGGTGGAATAATATGTATATGAATAAAAGCATAAAAGAAATACATGAATGTTTAAAAAATAAAGAAGTAACTAGTGAGGAATTAATAAAAGAATCATTACAAAAATCACATGAATTACAAAATATTTATAATCCATTTGTAACTATCATAGATGATGCTAAAGCTACTTTAGTAACAGATGATTTACTATCAGGAATACCATATGGTATAAAAGATAATTACTCAACTAAAGGAATTCTAAGTACAGGATCAAGTAATACACTAAAAGATTATGTACCATTTTTTACTGCAACAGCAATCACTAATTTAGAAAAACATGGAGCAGTAGCAGTAAATAAAACTGTAATGGATGAATTTGGTATGGGTGGAACTGGAACGACAGGACATACAGGAATTGTAAGAAATCCTTGGGATAAAACTAGAATGTGTGCTGGATCAAGTGCTGGATCGGCTTGTGCAGTAGCAGCAGGAGTTTATCCATATGCTACAGGTAGTGATACAGGAGATTCAATTAGAAAACCTGCAGCATACTGTGGAATAGTAGGATATAAACCAACATATGGAATGATTTCAAGATATGGATTATTCCCATTCGCATCAAGTTTAGATCACTGTGGAGTGTTAACGCGTAGTGTAGAAGATGCTGCTATAGTAGTAGATGATATGAAGGGAATAGACAAAAATGATATGACTAGTTGGGATTCAAAAAATATTCATTTGTTAGAATCATTAACAGGTAATGTTAAAAATAAAAAATTATGTTATATAAAAGAAATATGTGATATAAATATGTATCCAAATGCAAGTAAAGAATTAAAAGAACATTTAGAAAACTTTAATAAAACAATTACACTAGCTAAAAGCCTAGGTATGGAAGTAGATGAAATTTCAGTAGATAAAACTTTACTTAATGCAGTAGCTTCAACTTATGTAGTAATATCATGTGCTGAAGCAACAAGTAATATGTCAAATTTAACAGGATTTATTTTTGGACCAAGAGGAGAAGGAAAAACATACATAGAACAAATGAAAGACTATCGTACAAAAGGATTTTCTCCATTAATAAAAAGAAGATTTGTCATAGGATCATACGTATTACAAGCAGAAAATAAAGATAGATATTTTCATAATGCTCAAAAAGTAAGAAGATTATTAGTAGATACTTGGAATAAATTATTTGAAAAATATGATGCTGTTATCTTACCTGTAGGAAGTGGGCCAGCTAAAAAGTTAGAAAAAAATGATGATACTTTGGATGAAAATACAACTATATTAGAAGAACATTTACAAATTGGAAATTTTGGAGGATATCCATCAATAACAATACCAAATGGATTTGTAGATAATATGCCAGTAGCATTCAATATAACAGGTAAATGTTATGATGATGAAAATGTATTAAATATTGCCTATGCTTTTGAAAATGCAATGAATTATAAAAATCAAATAGCTAAGGAGGTTAAATAATGAAATATAAAGCATTAATTGGACTTGAAATGCACTGTGAAATAAGTGAAACAAAAACAAAAGTTTTTTCAAGTGCTAAAAATTCATATAGTGAAATACCAAATTCAAATATTAGACCTTTAGATATGGCTTTTCCAGGAACACTCCCTGTAGTAAATAAAGAAGCTGTAAAAAAAGCTTTAATGGCAAGTATAATTTTAAATTGTAAACAACCAGAATATCTATATTTTGAAAGAAAAAATTATTATTATCCAGATTTACCAAAAGGTTTTCAAATTACACAAGAAACAAAACCAGCACCAGTAGGTATCTATGGTAGTTTAACATTTGAATGTAATGGAGAAGAAAAAACAATAAGAATAAACAACATTCACCTAGAAGAAGATTCAGCATCATCAAATCATTTTTCAAGATATTCAACAATTGATTACAATAGAGCAGGAGTACCACTTTTGGAACTTGTAACAGAACCAGAATTACATTCAGCTGATGAAGCAGTAACTTTTTTGGAAACTATGAGAACAATATATCAATATGCAGGTATAAGTGAAGCTGATAACAAAAAAGGACAAATTAGATGTGATGTAAATGTTTCAATAATGGATATTGATAAAGATGAAAAAGACCCTAAGAATTGGGGAACAAAAATTGAAATAAAAAATGTTAATTCATTTAGTGGAGTAAGAGATGCTATTAACTATGAAATAGATAGACAAATAAAAGCTAAAGAAGATGGAACATATGATACAATGGAACAACAAACAAGACGTTGGGATGAAGAAACTGCAACTACTATATATATGCGTAGTAAAGTAGATGCAATTGATTATAAATATTTTGTAGAACCAAATATTCCAAAATTTAAATTATCTAAAGAATGGATAGAAGAAATAAAAAAATCTATTCCTGAATTAGCGCAATCTCGTAAAGAAAAATATATAAATAAATATAATTTATCAAATTATGATGCAACAATATTAGTAAAAGAAAAACCAATTTCAGATTATTTTGAAGAAACAGTTAATTTAGGATCAGATCCAAAAATGGCTTCAAACTGGATTACTAGTATTATTCTAGGTTATATAAATAAAAATGATTTAACAATTAATGAATTATATCTAACACCAATTATGCTAAATGATTTAATTAAATTGGTAAGTGATGAAAAAATTTCTACAAAACAAGGGAAAGAAGTTTTATATCGTTCATTAGATGAAAAAAAAGTTCCATCTAAAATAGTAGAAGAAGAAGGAATGAAACAAATAGGTGGTACTGACGAAATATTAAAAGTTGTAACAGAAGTAATAAATGAACATATGGAAGCAATAGATCAATATAAAAATGGTAGAACAAATATAGTAGATTTCTTAGTAGGTCAAGTTATGAAAAAAACAAGAGGTCAAGCTAATCCAGCTATGGCTAGAAGTATGATGATTGAAGAAATAGAAAAGAGGTAAATATGAAATTAGTAGACTTATTTAAAAATATTGAAGATTATTTAGATAAAGATATAGAAGTAAATGGTTGGATAAGAAGTCATAGAAAACAAGCATATTTTGGATTTATTGATTTTTCAGACGGAACAAGTTTTAAACATTTACAAATAGTTTATACTAATGAACTAAAGGAATTTGAAGAAATTTCTAAATTACATATTGGTTCATCAATTAAAGTAATAGGAACTTTAGTAAAATCTGAAGGTGCAGGACAAGATTATGAACTAAAAGCAAAAGAAATAATTTTATTAGGAGATTGTAGTGAAGATTATCCTTTACAAGCCAAAGGAAGACCTACAAGAGAATACTTAAGAGAAATAGCTTATTTAAGACCTCGTACAAATTTATTTCAAGCTGTATTTAGAATTCGTAGTGTAGCAGCTATGGCAATTCATACATATTTCCAAGATAGAAACTATTTATATGTACATACTCCTTTAATAACAACAACAGATTGTGAAGGATCAGATCAAATGTTTAAAATAACTACATTTGATTTAAACAATGTACCTAAGATAGATGGAAAAGTAGATTATAAACAAGATTTGTTTGGAAAAAAAGCATATGTAACTGGAACAGGTCAATTACATGGTGAAGCATTTGCTATGGCATTTAATAACATCTATACTTTTGGACCAACATTTAGAACAGAAAATTCAAACACAAAAACACATGCTAACGAATTCTGGATGATTGAACCAGAAATAGCTTTTTGTGATTTAGAAGGATTAATGGATATAGAAGAAGAAATGTTAAAATTTGTCGTTAATTATGTATTAGAAAGATGTAAGGATGAATTAGAATTTTTAAATAATTTTGTGGAAAAAGGATTACTAGAAAAATTAAATAAATTAGTTAATTCTAATTTCAAAAGAATTACTCATGAAGAAGCTATTACTATTTTAAAAAATGCTAAAGTAAAATGGGAATTTGAACCTGAGTATGGAGAAGATATTGCTAAAGAACATGAAAAATATATTACAGAATATTTTAATGGCCCAGTATTTATAACTAATTGGCCTAAAGATATTAAGGCTTGGTATATGAAAGTAAATACTGATGATAAAACAGTAGCAGCAGTAGATTTAGAAGTTCCTGGAGCAGGGGAACTAATGGGTGGTTCTCAAAGAGAAGAAGATTATGAAAAATTGATTAAGAGATGTGATGAACTAGGTGTAGATAAAGAACCAGTTGATTGGTTTATAAATTTAAGAAAATTTGGTGGATGTATACATTCTGGATTTGGTATGGGATTTGAAAGATTACTAATATATTTAACAGGTGTAGAAAATATTAGAGATGTTATACCATTCCCTAGAACTCCTAATTCATGTGATTTCTAGGATGAATTATGGAAAACAAATATATAACTGTTATGCAGGAAAAGTAAATGATTCTAATATTGATAAAACTATAAGACTAGCTGGTTGGGTTGAAAATATTAGAGATTATGGTTGAATAATATTTGTAGATTTAAGAGATGAAACATGTACTATTTAGTTAGTAATTATGATTCTAAATTTTTATATACAGCATTCCAATATGGGGAGCACTACCTCATGCAGGTATGGCTCCTGGAATTGATAGAATTATCATGTTACTTAAAGATGAACCTAATTTAAGAGAAGTTCAAGCATTCGCAATGAGTGTTAGTGGTCAAGATAATATGATGGGAAGTCCAAGTTTTGTAACGGAAGAACAATTAAGAGAAGTACACATTAAAATTAGATAGTTTTACTATCTTTTTTAATTTTATTATGTTATAATAACGATTCAAGTGGTGATGTAATTATGTATGAAAATGAAATTTTATTGGTAGAAAAATTATTAGAATCCTATCCAGTTAGATGGAGAAGAAATTATTATAACAATAAAAAAACATTAAAAATAAATAAAATAGATGAATTAGATTCTCTTTTGGGTATTGTGTATGGAAAATATGATGAAGAAAAAAATTTGATTACATTATATAATGATAAGGCAATTATTCATGAATTATTTCATTCATGCTTTAGGGATGCTGAAAAATTAAATAAACAAGTAGATGATTTTGAATATTATTATTCTAACGGGATAGCTATGAAAAATAAGAATAATAATATAAAATATGGATTAGCTTTAACAGAGGGTTTTGTTGAATATCTAAGTAGAAAAATTAGTAGTTTTAAAGGATATGTTTTTGAGTATTTTATTGTAGATTTACTTATTTCAATATATGGAGAAGAAATTTTGAAATACCCGTTTACAAATGATGTTATAGGATTTTATGAAGATGAAAGATTTTATAAAATTGAAAATTTATTATTTGAGTTAGATTCATATCGAACTTATTATAAAACTATTGGAGAGTATGTAGAATATTCTAAAGTAATTATTGAAAAAAATAAAAAAACAGATAAAGAAATAAAATTAGTAAAAGAAATTATGGATGAAATTAATAAAATGATAAAGGAACTTTATAATAGTATAATAAAATGTATAAACTTAATTATAAAAGAATACAAAAATTGTAAATGTCCAATGATTGAAAAAGAAGATTTTGTTTTAAAATTAAGACAATCTTTAGTAAATCCTGATTATCAAGATATTGTTACATTACTTATGCTTAATAAATGTGATTTAAATAAAAAAGTTCAAAAAATTTTAAAAAGATTTTAATTTATATTATTGATTTAAAAATAGAATATATTTCTATTTTTTATTAAAAATTATTGACGAACATATGTATTCATAGTATATTTAAATTGTACAATTAATGCAAAACAAATATAAATTTAGGAGGACAGAATGAATAATAAAATAAAAACTGAAATAGTAGTAAAAAATCAAAAAATTGGCGTTTTAATAGTTAATAATGTAGAATATATTTCTTTAACTGATTTGGCTAGATATGCTGATAATGAAGAGCCTAGATTACCAATTCGATATTGGATGAGAAGTAAAGATGTGATTTTGTTTTTAGGACTATGGGAAAGACTAAATAATGTAAATTTTAAAGAGGTCGAATTCGACACCTTTAAAAATGAAGCTGGTAGCAATAAATTTAATATGTCACCACAAAAATGGATAAGAGAAACAAATGCAATAGGTATAATTTCTAAATCAGGAAGATATGATGGTGGCACATTTGCTCACTCTGATATAGCTTTTGAATTTGCCAGCTGGTTAAGTCCAGAATTCAAATTATATTTAATAACAGAATTTCAAAAATTGAAGAAAAATGAAGCATATATAAATAAACAAGATTGGCATGCTAATAGAATTTTAGCTAAAGTTAGTTATTTGTATCAAACTGATGCTATTAAAAATATTATTGTTCCAACACTTACTGAAAAACAAAAGAAAATTATATATGCAGAAGAAGCTGATATATTAAATGTAGCTTTATTTGGTATGACATCAAAAGAATGGAGCATTAATAATCCTGAACTAGCCAAAAAAGGTAATATTAGAGATTTTACTGATTTGTTACATTTAGTTATTCTTAATAATTTAGAAAACATAAATGCAGAATTAATAGATATGAAAATTTCACAAGAAGAAAGGTTAATTAAATTAAATAATATAGCAAAAAAACAAATGGAATTATTAAAAAATAATAATTCATTTATTGATCTACAATATATTGAAAATAATTCGAAATTAATTTCCAATACTTAAAATTATTTAACTATAAAAGTAGTATCATCAATAAATTTATAATTAGTTTTATATTTTAATTCTCTTATTAATTTAAACATTGCTTCATCCTTTTTTTTAGCTTCAATCATAATATCTATATCATAATTTAAATATTTTATACTTTCTATAAATTTAATAAAAGAATTAACATTTATATAGTCATTGTGACTTCTCATATCTTTTTTAGTATTATTTTTAGAACTTGAAAAATGTATTTTTGGATTAATATTCTTCCATGTTGAAAAAATATTTTTAATATAATTTGTTAATTCAATATCTTTACCATTACAATTATGATGATGATAATCTAATACAATAGGAATACTACATTTATTTGATATTTCTAAACAATCTAATATATTAAATATTTTATCATCATTTTCAATAACAATACTTTGTTTAATATTATCATCTAATTTATTAAAATTATTGATAAATCTTTTAATAGAATTATCTTTACCAAAAGCATTACTACCAATATGTAATACTAATACTTTATTTTTTATATTCATAGCTTCTAGTAAATTATAATGATATTTTAATATTTCTATAGAACTTTCAACAACATCATTATTAACACTATTTAAAACACAAAATTGATCAGGATGAAAATCTATTCTCATATTATTTTTATTTATAAATTTGGATATTAAATTATAATAATTTTTATATTTTTTTATATATTCGAAATCAACTTCCTTTTTAGTTGCTAGAGGAATTAAATTAGATGACAATCTATAAAAATGAATGTTATTTTTTTTATTATATTTTAATATTTCATATAGATTTAATAAATTAGATTTAATTATTTTATCTAATTTTATATAATCTTGTTCACTTTTAAATTTAGTATATGTATAAGGTGTTGATGTTGTAATATTAATAGTATCACTAATACAAGCATATCCTAATCTTATTTTCATGAAATCACCAGTATTATTATGGATTATTGATTTATGTATATTCGTATGTTATATTATATTTGGTGATAGTATGAAAAAAATTGTTATATCTGGAAGTGTTAAGTTACAGGATAAAGTAGAGTATTGGATAGAAAAATTTAAAAATTATGAAATCTTAGATTATCCTAAATTAGTTTTAAAAGAAAATTATAAAGAAGAGTTACCTTTAATATATAAAAACTTTTATTCAAATATTGAAAAAACTGATATTTTCTTTTTAATGAATGAAGAAAAAAATAGTATTAAAGGTTATATAGGAACTAGTGGTATGTCAGAATTAACTTATGCTGTTATATTAAATTTAATACACAATAAAAATATCAAAATATATATATTAAATATGCCCGATGAATCATTAAATTGTTATGATGAAATTAAAAATTTTTTAGATATGGGATGGATTGAATTATACAAAA
>CAKOWF010000041.1 GCA_934122215.1 uncultured Bacilli bacterium
AATTGATTAAGGTTTTTAATTTCATAATGGCGGAGACGGAGGGATTTGATAATTTAAATTAAAATAGGTAATTTTCCCTTTATTTTATTACTATAATTACATTTATAATTATTTTTGGTCTTGTTTTTGGTCTTGATTTTTATATTTTTCAATTAAATTCAATCCATTAATATAATCACTATTTAGAAGATGAATATAAGTACTCATTGTTTCTTTTATACTAGAGTGTCTAAGAATATTAGATATTACTTGAATAGGAATTCCAATTGACAGCAACCAAGTTGCACAACTATGTCTAAAATCATGTATTCTAATGTGTTTATTAATATTTGCTAATTTAAAATATTTATCTCTTGCATTTCTTAATGAATGTTCCGATATTGGTCGTTCGCCGCCAAAGATATACCAGTTATCATTAAAATTTTTTTCTTTTTTTAAAATTTCTATCATTTTATAAATTTTCGAATTCAATTTATCATCTAAATCAATAGGGGCTTTAGAAGCAACAGTTTTTGGCTCTTTTAATATGTTATTTTTAGACATCGTATGATTAACCATTAATTGTTTTTTTAAATAACTAAAGTCACATACTCTAAAAGCTCTTATTTCGCCAATTCGTGGTCCTCTTGAAAATGCTAAATCAAAAAAAGTATTATATTTTAAATCATTTTCACTGCATTTTTCCAATCGACAATATTCTTCATAGTTTATAACTTCATATCTTTTTGTATTTTTACTCATTTTTATTTCTTTTGGTGTGCCTATTTTGCCAACTCTTCTAGCAAAATTTTCTTTACAATAGTTTTCTAAAATTGCATAATCTAGCATCATACATATTTCATTATGAATTCGATTTAGATATGATATTGAATAATTTTGATATTTATTTTTACTTTTTAAATATTTTTTATTTTTCATTTCGATTTGCCAATTTGAATATATTTTTTTTGTTATTGAATTAACATATTCATTTGGGTAAGTTTTAACTTGATGAGTTTTATCAATACAACAGAAATGTTCTAACCTAGATTTTTTTGCATTTAAGCTCTCTTTATCTATTTTTTCTATTAGACTATCTAAATATTTTGTCATTAAATTAGATAATGTTATACTTTTATTATAAATTTGAATAACATCCTTTTTTAACAATATTTCGTGATATATTGCATTTTCTTTACCATCTCTTCCAATCCACAATTTATTATGTCTTGTAATTTGCTTTTTATGACCTAAATCATCAGTTATATAAGCCCTTATATACCAACGCTTTTGTCCATTAACCAGTTCTTTTTCTGCATATACTGGCATATTCTATTCCTCCTTCTGAATAGATACCTAATAATATATCTATTTTATTTTTTTGTCAAATTGCCGAACAAATGTTTACTAAAAAGAACATTTATTGTATAATTATATTACCAATAAAATTACTCTTAAATCACTGGCGTTTTTTGGTAATTTTTTCCAATGATTGGAAAATTATGGAAAGAAGGGGTATATATGATGTATAATATTATTGTAGTAAATTGTATGAAGTATGTTGTATGTTGTAAAATCAGAATAAATAGGAGAGCAGTATGACACTAATAAAATTATACAAAGTGCTACAAGATGATTTGCTTGATGTATTTGTTGAATATATTAAAGCAAAAGAAAAGGCACTAAATTAATTAGTGTCTTTATTTTTTTCTTTTAACATTGCAACTATCTGCATTGCTTTTTTAAAATCTTCTTTTGACATATCATCAATGTTATAATCCCACATACCAGCTTCTTTTAAAGCGATTTTTAATTTTTCTATTTTATCTACATCATCTTGAGTAAAATTTAGTAAATAATCTATTGTAACGCCAAAATATTGAGCAATTTTAGTAAGCATATCAAAAGTTGGGGTTGCTTTTCCAGTTTCCCAATTCGATATAGAACTCTTTCTTACTTCAAGAATTTCACTTAACTCCTCTTGACTTAGCTTTTTAAAAATTCTTAATTCTTTTAATTTATCTCCAAACAGATGAATCACCATCCTTTAATTTTTTATATATACTTTAGTATATATAAATTATATCATAATTTTAGTTATTTTACTATTGAAAAATATATAAAAGGTAAAAATATGAACAAAATAGTAAAAAAATGAACAGAATATATTGACTTGTTCATTTTACTATGTTATTATGTGTATGTAAGGTAGCAAGAGAAGATATCTTACAAGTGATAAGCGGTGCTAATAGTACAAAAAAAGAATAGGTTCAGACCTGAGAAATTTGAAACCTATCCTAATAAACGAGTGAGAAATTATTCTCGAGAAATATTAATTTTCACAAGAGCAACATCTCTAATAGAAATATTTTCATTTCTTTTGAATAATAACTCTAATAGTAGAGTAATCAATATCGATCACTTCGTTCCTAGAACGACACAAGTTTTTTTCTTAGTGCTACTGTACTACTTATCACAAATGTATGCATAAGACAACACCTATGACAAGTAGCACATTAATTGTACTACAAACACCTTGAAAAGTCAATAATTCGTTGATAATTAGGTGTTTTTCTTATACCAAAATTTAATAGAAAGGAGAATATATGCAACAAATAAGAACAATTGATAAACAATTCTATCGTGAATTTGGAAAACAAATGCGAAAAATTAGAGAACATCGTGGAATTACATTAAAAGAACTTTCTCAAGAGACTGGATTATCTAGACCTTTGTTAGATCATTATGAATTGGGTTGTAACAAAATAAAGCCATCTAATTGGGAGAAAATAAGCTCTGCATTAAATATTAGTTCGAGTATAAAAATTGATGTTACATTAGGTTATTTAGATGTTTGATACAGAAGATTTACCAAGCTATATTTCTGGATATGAACAATATCTTGATGAAATAGAAAAAGCAAATAATTATGAAGAACCATATGATTATGCAGATGAATATTATGAAGAATTTATTTTAAGAAAGGAGTTAGAAAATATGCGAAAAATTATTAATCCAAAAAATATGAATTTAACTTTTGAAGATTTATTTTATTTAGAAGATTATATTTGGAAAGGTGATAAATTAATTCCTGCAGAAATGATTGAAGGTGAGTAAATGGAAAATTTACAACTAATAGATATTGCAGAAGACTTACTAATTTTAAACAGAAATACAATAGAAAACTTATTTAAATTAGAAAACTGTACAGATTGCGTTGCATTATATTTATTTTATTATAAGTTAGCTAAATGGCAAAAAACTGATACAGTGAAGGCAAATGACAGTTATGTTCAAAAAAGTTTGAAGTGGGGAAGAAATAAAATATTAAATACAAAACAAGCATTAAAAGATAACGGACTTATTGAAATAGTACAACGTAGAAATGATGGAAAAATAGATGGATGGTTTATAAAACTTCATTATATCATTTCAAAAAAGGAACAAGAAGAAATTATTATTGAGCAAGAAGTCTCCAAGCAAGAAGTCTCAAAATCTACTTGTGGTTTTGAAGAAACAAATGCTTTAAGAAATAATATTAAATGCTTAAAGAAAGAAATAGAAATGCTTAAAGAAGAAAATAATAAACTTAACAGTTTATTAAAAGAAAGTGAAAATTCATCTAATTTAGAAGTTTACAAAGAAATTGTTGGCTATATGAATGTAGTAAACGAACATCATAGATTTAATGTTAAAATTCCATTTTTTTACAAATATCAATCTAAAGCAACTCAAAAATTAATTAATGCTAGATTAAGAGAAGGATATAATATCGAAGAATTTAAAGATGTCATTTGGTGGGGATATAAAAAGTTTGTAGAAAATGAATTTACAACTCAAAATGGTGAATCTAGTTATAAATATTTTAGACCATCAACATTGTTTTCATCAGAACATTTTGAAGCTTACTTGAATGAATATAGAGCAAACACACAATAATGTTGAATATCAAATATTTTCTTGTATCTTAATTCATCCAGAATTATTAAATGAAATTAGTTTTGATGAAAAATATTTTAAAAACAATAAAATTCTATTATGGTTTAAAAATCTTTATAAACAATATGGATATTTAGATACAGATTTAATACTTTCATCAACAAGTAATCATGACAAGGCTTTTCAATTTATTATGGAATGTGTAGATTGTGAAATTGATTATAGAAATGTTAAAGGTTATTACAAAAAATTAAAATCAGATTATTATAAAAGCAAAATAAAGTTATATTTTGAAAGTATGGAACAAGATAAAATCGATTATAAAACATTTTGTAATGAGATGGCAATTATTAGTGTTGATGATAATGATAATTCAAATTTACTTACTACAGAAGATATAAAGATTAATGTAGAAGTAGAGAGAGAGTATACAAATATATCTGAACTAGACTATCTCCTTAAAGGAATTGAATATGGAAAATTAAGTTTATGGAGTGGTATTACTAATCATGGTAAAACAACATTAATGATTCAATTTGCTAAAGAATGTTTAAAACAGCAAAAAAAAATATTTTATTTTAGTGGAGAACAATCATCTAGTGAATTTAAGAATTATTTATATGTAGGAATGTGTGTAAAAAATCAGTTAGAATTTATTACAGATAAACATAATTCTAAAATATATGATGTAAAGCCAAAAGATGAAGTTATAGAGTACTTTGATAATATTTATAAAAATAAATTATTTCTTTATGACAATGAAGTCACTAATAATACAATCACAAATATGATTAAAACTATGGAATATGCTTTTAAACAAGGTGTTAGGATATTTTTTATAGATAACTTTATGCAATTAGATAATAGTGAAAAATTAGAAGAACAAACAAAAATAGTTGAATTGTTTAAAAGATTTGCAAGAGATAAGAATGTAATTATTAATCTTGTAGCTCATCCAAGAAAAACACAATTTATGAAATGTAGATTAACAATATTTGATATAGCTGGAACCCAAAATATAGCAAATAAAAGTGCTAATATCTGTTCCATTATTAGAACAGATATATTACCTAGTAACGAATATGACGAGATTGAAAGAGTCTTATTTAATTCAGGATATAACATTGAAAAATGTGATGGAATAGTTGAAGTTATTAAAACAAAGGGAAATAGTTGTAAAATGGTTGGACTAATTTATGACATAGATACTAAAACATATAAACAAGCTCCAAAATTAACAGAGCAAGAGAAAAAATACTTAGAAAATAAATTTAGTAAGAAGGGTGGAAGATAGAATGATAGAATTGATTGATTTAGATCAATGGAAGAAACAAAAAGATATAATTTTTGAACTTCATCGTGAGTGGGGAATTAACATTTCATCAAGAGAGTGGAGAATACAAGTTGAAAAATGGAATAGAAAATTTGCTGACGGCACTGTTGATTATTATATAACTCATTCTAATTCAAAAGGATTTAAGTCTACTACTGATTATAAAGAGGCGAAAATAGCACGCAATGATTATCTTAAAAGAGCAATTAATATGTTAAAAAAAGCTAGGGAATGTGATAGAGCATTTTTACAGCAAAATAATTATCAATATGATTTTGAAAAGGAAAATATTAAATGAAAACAGATAAAAAAATAACAAATAGCCAATTGAAAGAATTACTAAAAAATAATTCAGTAAGAAAAATAATTTATATGTATGTTGATGGAATAATCAAATTAAATTCTAAACAATTGGATTATTTATTGAATTTAGAACATGAAATACTTTAATGAAAATATAGATTACAGCAAAGATTGGCTAATTCAAGAAATAATCAAAACTGATTTTGAACAAAAGAAAACAAATCAAATTCAGTATGTGAAAATGACTAAAATAGATCTATTAAGATTAGTACAAAAATTTATAAAGCTAAATGAAAAAGGTGATATTTAATGTTTATTGCTATGTATGATGAGTATGATAATATAATTACAATTTTTGAAAATAGATATGAATGTGCTAAGTACTTTAATACAACAAAGCGATGTATAGATAGTTTCTTTTCAAAAGTTACAAGTGGTATTAGAGATAATAGAAAATTAAATAAATTAGATGGAAAGTTTTATAAATTATATCAATTTAAAAAAGAAGAGGTGAAATAGTGGAAAAAAAAATTAGATGTTTAAAACCAGAAGAAATTGAAATAAGAGTTCAACAAGTTACTGAAAAAGGGGCACAATTATTGCTTTATAAAGACAGTAGATGTGATAAAAGAATACTTGATGAAACATTTGGAATCTTCGGATGGAAAAACAAATATGAGGAAATAAAAGGAAATTTATTTTGCACGATATCAATCTACGATGAAGCTGAACAACAATGGATTGATAAATGTGATTGTGGAACTGAAACTTTTAGTGAAAAGGAAAAAGGTGAAGCAAGTGATGCATTTAAAAGAGCAGGATTTAATGTTGGTATAGGTAGAGAATTATATACAAGAATATTTTATTTTGCTAGTGTTCCTACAAAGAAAAATGATAAAGGTAAATATGATTTAGCTAATAAATATGAAAAATTTACAGTTGCTGAAATATCAACAAATGAAGAAACTGAAAAAATAGAAAAGATTAAAATTGCTGATAGCAAAGGCAATATTGTATTTAGTTATGGCTATTCTAAAACAGCAACAAAGACTGAAACAAAAAAAGTAGACAAGCCAGTTGAAATGATTGATGCAAATCAAATAAAAGTAATTCACACATTATTTACTAAAATTGAGAAATCAGAATCACAAGTATTTAAAAATTTTACAAACGATAAAGCAAAAGAAAATGTATACAATCAGTATAAAGTAAAATCTTCAAAAGAATTAACAAAAGAAAATGCAAATAAAATGATTGAATTGCTAAAGAAAAAAGTCGGTGAATAGTGATGCAAGAAGAATATAGACCTAAAAAAACAAAAATCGAATTATATCATGATCACTTTGAAAATGCTAAAACATATCAAATACCACATGCACAATTAATTATAGCAGATATTCCTTATAATCTAGGAAATAATGCATATGCAAGTAATCCTCAATGGTATGTTGATGGGGATAACAAAAATGGTGAAAGCAAATTAGCTAATTCAAGTTTCTTTGATACTGATAATGACTTTAGAATAAATAATTTCTTTGATTTTTGTACTAGATATTTGAATAAAGAGCCTAAAAAAGGTGGAGAAAGAGGAAAAAGTAGTAATGCTCCAGCTATGATAGTATTTTGTGCATTTGAACAAATACCTATGGTCGTAGAACAAGGAAAGAAACATGGTCTTATGAAAAGTTATCCATTAGTATTTATTAAAAATTATTCAAGTCAAGTTCTAAAAGCAAATATGAAAATCGTAGGTGCAACTGAGTATGCAGTAGTGCTTTATAGGGAAAAATTACCTAAATTTAATAATATTGATGAATTCGGAAATAATCATATGATATTTAATTGGTTTGAGTGGAGAAGAGATGGAAAAGACATTCCTAAAATACATCCAACCCAAAAGCCTGTAAATTTATTAAAACAACTTATAAAAATATTCACTGATGAAGGTGATGTTGTTATTGACCCAGTAGCAGGTAGTGGTAGTACATTGAGAGCTTGTGCTGAATTAAATAGAAGTTGTTATGGGTTTGAAATAAAAAGAGATTTTGTTAAGAGAGCAAAAGAAGAAATGCTTTCAAATATAGAAAGACAACAAGCATTATTTGATTAAGGAGTTGATAAAGTGAGTAAAATTACAAACAGATTAAATTTACCTAAGCAACTTGTTGACTTAGTAAGCAATGACTATCAACCAAAAGAACATCAATATTCTTGTACTACTATTTTAAAACCTACAAGACAAGTAATTCTTGAAAGAAGACACAACGATGAAATAGAACAAGATGTATCTGAAATGGTATGGTGTATTTTTGGAATTTTAGCACATAGTGTTATTGAAAATTCGCAAGAAGATGCAGGACAATTCAAAGAAGAAAAATTGAAAGTAGACTTGGGCAAATATTGTAAAGAACTTGAAGGTTATTATTTAAGTGGTCGTTCGGATATGATTGATTTACTTGATAAATGTATAACAGACTGGAAAACAGCAAGTTGTTGGAAAGTTATTTATAAAGATTTTGAAGATTGGCGAAAAGAAATGTTGATATATGCTTGGGCAGTTAAAGACATGGGATTTGAAATAGATAAAGCACAGGCAATAGCATTTTTAAAAGACCACAATAAAACAAAAGCAAAAGTTGATAGCTCATATCCACAATTACCTGTATGGGTAGAAAAATTTAAGTTTACTGATAAAGATTTCAAAGACATAGAAGAATTTATAAAAAATAGATTCTTAGAATTAAAAAAATACGAAGATGTATCAGATGAAGAACTTCCGATGTGTAGCATGGAAGAAAGATGGAATGAAGGGGATAAATATATAGTTATTAAAAAGGGTAATAAGAGAGCAACTAAAATACATGAAACATTAGAAGAGGCACAAAAACATTTAGATAATTTGGAAAAAAAATATCCAAATGTATATGAAATTCAAGAACGAATTGGCGAAGATAAAAAATGTCTTGAATATTGTTCATGTTGCGAATTTTGTCCTTATTATCAAGAAAAATATTTAAAGAAAGATGAGGAAGAATAATTATGGAATTAAAAGTTGGAGATAAAGTAAAATTAAAAAATAGAAGAGGTATGTGTTGGAATAGTGAAGGTATGATGGATAAATATATTGGTGAGATTGTTACTGTATCTGATATGTATCATTACCGTGGAGATTACTTTACAATTAAAGAAGACGACGGTAGGGGATTTCCTCAATGGGTGTTTTCCCCAGAAGATATTGAATATGTAGTAAAACAAAAACATTTCAAATCATTGCCAAACGACTATACAGGAACAATAGAAGTAGAAAATGGTTTTATTCAAGAAAAAGAAATACTAGATGACACAGAAAAAAGATATTTAAAAGCTGTTATTAGACCATTTAAAAATAGAGTCAACCACATTTCTAAAGAAGAATGTTATGACGGAGATTGCTATATTTCTATTGAATTAGATAATGATGAAAATATTAATTTGCCATATTTTAAAAAAGAAACTATGTATAACGGCATGGAAGAAGATAAAAGATACACATTAAAGGAGTTGAAATTAGATGTTTAATAAAGTAACTTTAGTAGGAAGAATATCTACAGATTTAGAATTAAAATATACAGGTTCAAATAAAGCATATTGCAGATTTAATCTAGCAGTAAATA
>CAKOWF010000042.1 GCA_934122215.1 uncultured Bacilli bacterium
TTAATTGATATATTTTAAAAAAATTTATATATAAAAAAGATACTTTTTCAAGCATCTTTTCATTATTTAACTAATTTCAATATTACTATTTATTGGAACTATTTGAATAAATTGTTATAACTATTTTATTATTTTTTAATCTTTTTATATGTTTTTTGTAAATTTTTACCTATTAAATGATACATAAATAACATTACAGGTATTATAATAGCTAATGCTAAAAACATCTTTAAAATAATATTATCTATCATCATAACGATTGCAAATGTAAATGAAATTATAAATGAATTAGTTAAACTAATCATATTAGCAACTTTTTTTATTGGTAATTTATCTCTGTCCAAATTATATTTATTTACTAAAAATGTTACATAATTATTATCCTTATATTTATTCATTCTTTTTTTATTTAAAATAACTAAAAATAAATATAACAAATATACTATAATAAATACTATAAAAAATGTAATAACTTCTTTCATCATATCACTTTCCTTAAGTAAATTATAATATATTTAATAAGTTTAATCAATCAAATTTGTTATTTTGTAAAAAATGTGCTAAAATATGTCAAGTGAGGTGGTTATATGTTTAAAAAATTAGATATTTTAGATGAAAAAGATAAAAGACTTAGAATGATAAGTAAAGAAGTAACTTTTCCACTTTCTAAAGAAGATAAAAAAACTATTCAACATATAATTGATCATTTAACTTTTAGTCAAATTGAAGAATTAGAAATAAAATATGATTTAAGACCTGGAACAGGGCTTGCATTCGTACAACTTGGAATTTTAAAAAGAATAATCGTAATCGTTGATGAAGTTAGTGAAGGAAAATTTGATAATTATGTTGTAATTAATCCAGTAATTGTAAGCCATTCTGAAGAAATGATTGCTGCAGAAGTTGGGGAAGGTTGCTTAAGTGTTAATCGTGAAGTTGAAGGACATGTTCCAAGATATGCACGATGTACTATCGAAGGTTATGACGAAGATGGAAATAAAATAAGAATAAGAGCTAGAGAAGAACTTTCAATAGCTTTTCAACATGAAATAGATCATTTAAATGGAATATTATTTTATGATAGAATAAATAAAAATAAGAAATTTTTTAGAGAAGATGAAATACGTTTAATTTAATGTATTTCTTTTATTTTATTTCATATAATTTAATATGAAAAATAAATTAATCAAATCAACTTTCATTTTATTAATTGGTGGTATTATTACTAAAGTTCTTGGAATGGCAATAAAAATTATAGTTACAAGAATGATTGGTATTGAAGGACTAAGTTTGTATACTTTAATTATGCCAACATTTGGATTACTAATAGCTCTTGCACAACTAGGTTTTCCTATAGCTATTTCTACTTTGGTAGCAGAAGGAAAAAGCAATAATAAAAATATGATTTTAGGAATTATTCCCATATCTTTATTGATTAATATAATTATAATTTCTATTTTAATTATATCAGCGCCATTTATTTCTAATAATTTACTTCATGAACCAAGAACATATTATGGAATAATTGCTACAGGATTAGTTTTACCATTTATAAGTATTTCTTCCATATTAAGGGGATATTTTTTAGGAAAAGAAAGATTTTTACCACATATATTTTCTAACATAATGGAAGATATTTTAAGAATAATTATTTTAATCATTGGTATACCAATATTTTTATTAAGAGGTATTGAAGTTACAATTTTTTTCTTGATAATATCTAATATAATAAGTGAATTATCATCGATCATTATTTTGACAATATGTTTACCAAAAAATAATTTAAATAAAAAAGATTTTATTCCAAATAAAAAATACTTAAAAAACATTTTTAATATTTCATTACCTTCAACAGGTAGTAGATTAATTGGAAATATAGGTGCTTTTTTAGAACCAATTATTTTAACCTTTGTTTTACTTAAAATTGGATATGATAATAATTTTATAATACATGAATATGGAGTTTTGAATGGTTATGTTTTACCACTTCTTCTCCTTCCATCCTTTTTTACAATGGCTATTTCTCAATCTATAATTCCAAGCATTTCAAAATATTATTCTAATAAAAATATAAAAGGCGTTAAAAAAGTAGTAAAACAATCTATTATTTTTTCTTTATTAGTCGGAATACCTTTTACTATATTAGTTGAATTATTTCCTAATTTTTTATTACATTTTATATACAACGCTAAAGAAGGTAGTAATTATTTAAGAATTTTCGCACCTATCTTTTTATTTTCTTATATTCAAACTCCATTAACATCAACTTTACAGGCTATGAATAAAGCAAAATGCGCGATGAAAGGTACCCTTGTTGGTGTTTTTTTAAGAACTATTAGTTTATTCATTTTATTATTTTTTCATATAGGAATTTGGCCTATTATAATAGCATCTTCTATTAATATCTTGTATGTTACATTTCATCATATTTATTATATTAATTATTTTTTAAACAAAAAAGTACTATAGTACTTTCTTAATATATGGTATTTGCTTTAATAAGTAAGTTATTATAAATGAAACTAAAAAGACAATGATTTCTAATAAATATATTCCTAAATATAAATTGCATTTGAATATTAATTGTATTATATCAATTCTTAATATAGTATTAATAAATAAATAGTGAAATAAATATATACCAAATGTACAACTACTTACAATACTAATTATTTTGGAATACTTATAATTTTCTTTTTTGAATATATACCTAAATAAATAAAATATACATGCTCCTCCTATTACTGCAAATAAACAATCATAGTTATCAAACAAATATGATATTTGTCCTACTTTAATATAAGGAATATAAAATGTTAAAAAATATAATATCATTAACATTATAAAACTAATTATAGAGATGTTTTTATACATCTTTTTTATATTACAAGTAGATAAGAAATAACCTAGTACATAAATACCTATAATTTTTGAAAATACACATATATAAAACATATTACTTATTGAATAATTAAAAATTTTAAAGCTTGTTTCAAATACTAATGGAAATATTAAACAAACTAATATAAAACAAATAAAATCTTTATTATTAAAATTGGCTATCATTTTTTGAATAAAAGGTGTTACTAAATATAATGATATCAACATATATAAGTACCAATATGGATAAATTACCGGTTCTTTTAAGAATGATTTTACAAAATTAATTATATTAAAATCGTTATTTTTGATATAAATTATATATGATAATAAAAGTAAAGGAATAATAATTCTTAATATCTTTTTTAACATATCACGATAATTACTCTTTTTATTTAATAGCAATGCTCCCGTAATCATTATAAAAATTGGAACTGCTATTTTACATAATGAAAAGTTAATACAATAGAAAATAGTTGTATTTATTTCTTTAGAGAAATTAAATATATTTCCAATACAATGATTTATTATAACTAAAAAACAAGCTAATATCTTTAATAAATCTATCCAAACCATTCTTTTACTATTCATATTTACACCTCAATATAATAATTCAATTAGTAGTATAACATATTTTAGGTAATTTAACTATATATAATAGTTCAATAAATATAACACAATTAATATCATGCATCTTTTATGTATTAAATTATTAATTTGCATACTAATAAACTAAGACATAAAATATCTTAGTTTAATCATTTTCTTTGATTATAGATTTTATTTTTGTAATAAAATGAGGTAAAAGTTATATAAAAATTAAAAATTCCACTATTTAATGAAAGCAGTCATTGGACCTCTTTCAGTTTTATATTCATCAACAATATTATACCCATCTTTTAGAATGTTACGAATTGAATATATGTTATCAGAATGTGCTTTAGTAAACATATAATCTTTACAAATACTTTTTGCATAATTATTCAAAACTTCCATCATAGCTGTTTGTAGACCATTACCAACATATTCTTTTCTAACCATAATTGGACCAAGACTACCTGTTACTTTTGCATCATAATTTATATTATGTTTTCTTAAAGATTTATTTGATACTGGAATATAAAATACTGAGCATACAGGAATATTTTTATCATAGTACATCCATATTTTACCCCCAATATTTAATATTTCTTCTATTTCATTGTATGTAAAAATTCCTAACCATTCAGGGTGTTCCATATTATCTCTAACATATTTATACAATGATAAATATTCATCAATATTAACATTATTGCTAACTTCCTTTAAATCTGTTAATTTCATAAATCACCAACTCATTATATATTAATTTAATTATAAAAAAGAATAAGTTTTCACTTAATCATTTATAATTTAATTTTTACTTCCTTGTTTGATTAATATTTTGGCAGCCATCAAATTTGGAAAGCAACACTATAAAACCAAATTACTTATCTAATTCATCCATAGTATAAGTATTATATCCTTCATACCTATAACTTGTATCAATACCTTTCATATATACTTTCCTATCATTGATTTTATCTGTTAAAGCATCTTTTAATAAAAATGTTATTTCAGTATCTTTAATTGGACTTCTTTCCATTGCAAGTAAATATTCTTCCTTATCTATTTTACTCCAGTCTATAACTTTACCAATTTTATTTTTTAATATCATATCAAGCCATATACGAGTACTTCTACCATTGCCTTCTCTAAATGGGTGAGCTATATTCATTTCAATATATTTTTTTACTATGTCTTCAAATGTATTTTCAGGCATAGAATCTATCTTAGACAACACATCCTTTAAATACATTGATGCAGCAAATCTAAAATTACCTTTAGCTAAATTTACTTCTCGTATTTCACCAGCAAATGAATAAATATCACTAAACAAAAATCTGTGAATATCACATAATCCGCTTGTTGTTCCAACTTCAAATTCATTAATCTTATTTGTATCAAACAATTCTAATGCTTTTATTTTTGTTATTCTTTCCTCTTCTTTTGCTAGTTCTATTTCATTAGTAATATTTAGTTTATTTTCAAGCATTTTCATCACCCCTATAACTATATTTATTATATCATAAAATAAGCAAAATCACCACCAAAAAGACTAGATTACTCTAGTCTATTTATTACTTATTTTAGCTTTGATTGCGGCTTGTGCAGCAGCTAATCTTGCTATTGGAACTCTAAATGGAGAGCAAGATACATAAGTTAAACCAACATTATGGCAAAATTCTACTGAAGCAGGATCTCCACCATGTTCACCACATATACCTAATTTAATATCTGGTCTTGTTTGTCTACCTTTATTAACAGCCATTTTAATTAATTCTCCAACTCCATCAAAGTCGATTTTAGCAAATGGATCAGATTCATAAATTTTATTTTGATAATATGAATCTAAGAATTTACCAGCATCATCTCTTGAAAAACCAAATGTCATTTGAGTTAAATCATTTGTTCCAAATGAGAAGAATTCTGCTTCTTCTGCTATTTTATCTGCAGTAATAGCTGCTCTTGGTATTTCAATCATTGTACCAATATGATATTTAATATCTGAATTTTTTTCTTTTTTAACTAATTCAGCAGTTTCTACTACAACATCTTTTACAAATTTTAATTCTTTTACTTCTCCAACTAATGGTATCATTATTTCTACTGTTATATCATATCCATCTTCTTCGTGAACTTCTATAGCAGCTTCCATTAATGCTCTAGTTTGCATTCTAGCAATTTCTGGATAAGTTACAGCTAATCTACAACCTCTATGACCCATCATTGGATTAAATTCATGTAATTCATCTATTTTATTTTTCAAATGTTCTACTGTAACATTCATATCATTAGCTAAAGCAATAATATCTTCTTCTAATGTAGGTAAAAATTCATGTAAAGGTGGATCCAAATAACGGACTGTCATTGGTAATTCTTTTAATTCTTTATACATTGCTTTAAAATCACCTTTTTGGAATGGTATTAATGCATTTAAAGCTTCTACTCTTCCTTCTACAGTTTCTGATAAAATCATTTTTCTTATTTTTGGAATTCTTTCTTCATCAAAGAACATATGCTCTGTACGACATAATCCTATACCTTCAGCCCCCAATTCAATAGCTTTTTTAGTATCTCTTGGATTATCAGCATTAGTTCTAACACCTAATGTTCTATATTTATCAGCCCAAGCCATTATTCTTCCAAAATCACCAGTTACAGTTGCTTCTACTGTTTTGATATCACCTTTGTAGATTTTACCTGTTGTTCCATCTAATGAAATATAATCTCCTTCATGGAATGTATATCCACCTAATTCAAAATATTTTTCTTCTTCATTTATTTTAATTTCACCACATCCAGATACACAGCAAGTACCCATACCACGAGCTACTACTGCTGCATGAGATGTCATTCCACCACGGACTGTTAAAATACCTTGAGCTGCTACCATACCTTCTATATCTTCTGGAGTAGTTTCAAGTCTTACTAAAATTACTCTTTCTCCATTACCACCATTTCCTAGTTTTTTAGCAGTTTCAGCTGTAAATACTACTTTACCTGCTGCTGCTCCTGGACTAGCTGGAAGTGCTGATCCTATTACTTCACCATTTTTAAGTGATTCGCCATCAAACATTGGGTGTAATAATTGATCTAGTGATTTTGCTTCTATTCTAAGTACTGCTTCTTCTTCAGTAATCATTCCTTCATCCACTAAATCACAAGCAATTTTTATAGCGGCTGGAGCTGTTCTTTTACCATTACGAGTTTGTAAGAAATATAATTTACCTTCTTCTATTGTAAATTCCATATCTTGCATATCTCTATAATGATTTTCTAGTTTTTGAGCAAGTTCCATGAATTCTTTATAACATTCTGGCATTTCTTCTTCTAGTTTTGTTATTGGTTGTGGAGTTCTAACACCTGCAACTACATCTTCACCTTGTGCATTTATTAAATATTCTCCAAATATACCTTTTTCACCAGTAGATGGATTACGAGTAAATGCTACTCCTGTACCACTTGTTTCACCTTTATTTCCAAATACCATTGATTGAATATTTACAGCTGTTCCCCAGTCTCCTGGAATGTCATTCATTCTTCTATATACAATGGCTCTAGGATTATCCCATGAACGAAATACTGCTTTTACAGCTCCCATTAATTGTTCTATTGGATTTTGTGGAAACTCTTCCCCATTCATAGCATTTTTATATACTTCTTTAAATCTTACTACTAATTCTTTTAAGTCTTCTACAGTAAGTTCAGTATCATAATGTATTCCTTTTTCCTCTTTTACTTTGTCAATTATTTTTTCAAAATAACTTTTTGGAACTTCCATAACTACATCTGAATACATTTGAATAAATCTTCTATATGAATCATAAGCAAATCTAGGATTATTTGTTTTTGAAGCAAATCCTTCTACTGCTTGATCATTTAATCCTAAATTTAATATTGTATCCATCATACCAGGCATTGATGCTCTAGCACCACTTCTAACTGATACTAATAATGGATCATTTATATCTCCTAATTTTTTTCCCATTTCATTTTCTAGATTGTGTAAATTAGTTAGAATTTCTTCTTCTATTTCTTTTGAAATAGTCTTTCCATTTTTGTAATATGCTGTACAAGCTTCAGTAGTAATAGTAAATCCATTTGGAACTGGAAGTCCAAGACTTGCCATTTCTGCTAAATTAGCGCCTTTACCACCTAACAAATTACGCATATCTTTATTACCTTCTTTAAAAGCATAAACATACTTTGTCATTGTATTCCTCCTATTCTATACATTTTCATTATATCATGGAAAATTAAAAAAAAGAACATTAATGTTCTTTTAAAAATTAAAATTTACTTTTATTGGAGTATTAATTACAGCACTATTATTTTTAGTTACACCAGATTCTATATAACCAAATCCCCATAGTTCATCATTTTCATCGATTACTAGACTATGATTAGAACCTGCTGATATAGCTTTAAATTTTGTGCCATTCATTATCTGAATTGGTATTAAACTATTTGTTTTTGTCCCATTTCCTAATTGTCCATTACTATTATATCCCCATGTCCATAGATTTCCTGATTCATCGAGCGCTAAAGTATGAAAACTTCCTGCTGATATGGCTTTAAATTTTGTGCCACTCTTTATTTGAATTGGTACTAAACTATTGGTTGTACTATTATTTCCTAATTGACCATTTCCATTATATCCCCATGTCCATAAGTTTCCGGATTCATCGATTGCTAAACTATGACCAGATCCTGCTGATATGGCTTTAAATTTTGTGCCATTTTTTATTTGAACTGGTACTAAACTATTGGTTGTTGTTCCATTTCCTAATTGACCATTACCATTATTTCCCCATATCCATAGATTTCCTGATTCATCGATTGCTAAACTGTGATTATCTCTTGCTGATATGACTTTAAATTTGGTTCCATTTTTTATTTGAACTGGTGCTAAACTACTAGTTGTGGTTCCATTTCCTAATTGACCAACATTATTTTGTCCCCATGTCCATAGGTTACCTGATTCGTCAATTGCTAAACTATGAAAACTTCCTGCTGATATTTCTTTAAATTTGGTTTCATTTTTTATTTGAATTGGTACTAAACTATTGGTTGTACTATTGTTTCCTAACTGACCTGAATTATTCCATCCCCATGTCCATAAGTTGCCTGATTCATCGAGTGCTAAAGTATGATAATATCCTGCTGATATAGATAAAAATTTCAATGTTGTATCTATCTTAATTGGCGACGTTTTAACAGAAGTATCATTATTTCCTAATTGACCTTTGCTATTAGAAGAACCCCATCCATATAAATTATTTGAATCACTTGTAAATAAACTAAAATATCCACCAGCTGATATTTCTTTTATTTTAAATTCTATATTAATTTTCTTTTCTGATATCTTATTATTACTTGTTTTTGCTGTTATTGTTACTTCTCCATATCCTATTATTTTTAATAATCCACTTGTTGATATAGTTGCTACATTCTCATTACTACTTGTCCATGTAATTGTTTTATCTGTTGTATT
>CAKOWF010000043.1 GCA_934122215.1 uncultured Bacilli bacterium
ATGAAAAATTACTTATTTCATAATGATGATATTTTTTTAATTTTTTTGTTATTATTTTGTACATTTTGAAATCAATATCTTCATCAATGTAATCAGTATTTTCATTATATAATTTAGTATGTGGTTCAATTATCAATGAATAATACGATATATGTGGTATTTTCAATTTTAAATAGGTTTTTATATCTCTTTTTAGTGATTTTATACTCTGATTAGGTATAGCATACATCAAATCAATATTTATATTATTAAAATATTTTTTTACTAATTTTATTTTTTTTATAGCTTCTTTTTTAGTATGAAATCTTCCTAGATAAGAAATTATTTTTTTATCAAAAGATTCGATACCAATGCTAATTCTATTTACATTATATTTTTTTAGCAATTTTAATTTTTCTTCATCTATTGATTCAATATTACATTCAATAGTAAATTCTGTATTTGTATTTTTTTTAAATAAATTAGTTATTTCTAATAATTTTTTTAATTCTTCAATCGACAAAACACTAGGTGTCCCACCACCTATATATATTGTGTTTACTATTTCGTTTTTATAATTTGTTTTTATTTCCTTTTTTAAAGTTTCTAAATATAATCCTTTATCACATACACTACTATATACTTTAGGAAAATCACAATAGCTACATATTGTATTACAAAAAGGAATATGAATGTATACTGATTTCATCTTACTTTTTGGTTAGCTGAAATAACTTCTAAAATTGAATTATTATTATATCCAATACCATAATAATAATTTTTTATTTCTTCTATTTTTTCATTTATATTTAAATTATCATTTGAATATTCAAAATTTGGAGCATTATGTTCTAAAATTGATAAACCTATTTTAATATTCAAATTATCACTACTAAATGGTATTCCTTCTAATACTAAATCCATATCATTAATAATTCCTGCCATATCCATTTTCATCACCTAATATTATTATATCAAAAAAAGATTCTAAAATGAACCTTTATATATTTTTATTTTGTCTTGATTATTTATTTTTCCATCTAAAAGTAGTTTTAATCCAGCTTTATATGTAAATTTGTTTATAGGAATATTATTAGCTTCTAAGAAATTAAAAATCATATTTTTTTCTTCTATTGTTATTTCTTTCCCTCTAATAATTCTTTTTACATTTAATTCAAATGATTTATTGAAAATAGATGAATAATTATGTGATCTAGCAAATGCTCTATTAAAGTTGCTAGAGATAAAAAGTGCTATTTCTTTTCTTTTTTCTATTCTATTATAAAAATCATCTAAATCTAATTTTGTTTCTAAATAGTAATCAATAATAGTATAATCTTTATTGTTTACTATATTAAATGCTATAGAATTTAATTTATCTTGAAAATCTTTTTTTTCTAACGATTCTAATTTTTTTATTACTTCATTTGCTCTAGTACAATAATATTGTTTTATAGTTTTATTAATTTGACCAACTGTATATCCATAATTTTTATCACAATACTCATATACAGAACAATTACTTTCAAATAAATCTTTAAGTAATGTTGGCATAACTAAATGTGATTTTTCTTCTTCTGTTTTAAGCATTAAATATTCTTTAAATAATCTGTCTAAATAATCTGCATATTCTATATCTTTTTTTGTTTTATATTTTTTCTTAAATAAATCTAGTTTATAGTAAAAATCTTTTTCAGACCAATTTAACTTTTTTAAATAATCAGTTTTTTCATCTAGTGTAAGCATTTCATAGAATCTATGTTCATATGTAAGTGATTTATCATAGTCAAATAAATCTATAAAATCTAATTCATAATTTTGTTTTAATATTAAATCAATTATTTCATTAATTTCTTTTTGATACTTTGGAAATGTTATTTTTAGATTTCTAAATTTATCTATTAAGCCATATTGACTTGATATATTACTCAACTTTTTATATTTTATATAATATTCAAGTATAGGATATGTTGCCTTAAAATAATTATATGATGAATATGTACATATATTATAATATAAATTAAATTTTTTTTGCGTTTCTTCATCAAATGTTAAACTATATTTTTTTAATTTTGAAATTAAAATAATTTTATTTAGTTTTGAATTATTTATAATTTTTGTTGCTAATTCATATTCTTGATTCATTATTAAATTGTATAATTCTTTTATTTCCTCTAAATTCATATTTTCCCCCTAAAAATCAAAAGATATATTATCACTTATTAATAATTTTGTCAAAAAAAAGATAAAATAATTATCTATTCTATATATTGATTTAGAGTCTCGATAAATTTATCTTTTTTTATTGGTAAATATATTATATCTTTAAATCCTTTTTCTAAATATCTTTCTTTTGAACCAAATTCTTTATTTTTTGTCATGATAATTACAGGTATTTTATATCCTGGCGTATCTTTAATTTTATTTAAAGTATCTTCACAGCTTAATTTTTCTAATTCTTCTTCCATTAAAATTACATTATATTTTTCTTTATTTCTTAATTTTTCTAAACAAGCTTGTCCACCTGTTACTTCTACTACTGTTGAAGAATAGTTCTTTAAAAATTTATTAACTTTTCTGCTTAAATCTTCATTATTAATAACAAGAAGTATTTTATCATTATTAATGTAAATTTCTTCATATTTTTCTACAACTTGTATTTGCTTAGATTTTTCTTCTTGATTTATTTTTTGATCTAATACAATCGTAAATATAGTTCCTTTTCCATATTCACTACTAACCATAATACTTCCATTCATTAAATTTACTAATGATTTGGCTATACCTAAGTTATTTTGATTATCATCTATTACTTTTAAAGTTTCATAACTATAAATTTTTTCCTTATCAAATAAATGTTCTTGCTCTTCTAAAGTCATGCCTATACCAGAATCTTCTATTGTTATTATTAATCGGCAAATATCATGCTTAATTATAGAATTAATATTTACATCAATAAAACCATTTTTAGTATATGTTTTAGCATTGTCTAATAAAATATTCATAACTTGCTTCATACGTATAGAATCACCATATAAATATTCTGGTATACTATTATCATATTTAAAATTATATTTAATTTCTTCATTCAATTTTGATTCAAATTGTTTATTAATACTTTGAAATAAATTTGAAGCATTATATTTCGTTCCCTGAATAATTATTTTTCTGGTTTCTAAATCTGTTATATCAAGAACATTGTTAACAATTTGAATTAAATGTGAAGATAATCTGCTTATTTCTAATGCATCTTTTTTTGTATTTTCACTACTAGATAATATATCTTTACTTAATAAATTAATGTTTTTTATTGGATTTTTTATTTCATTTGACATATTAAATAAAAATTCTGTTTTTTCATTGTTTATTTCATCAGCGAATTCTCTTGCCTTATGAAATTCTTTTAACATTTGTAAATCTGGATTTTCTATTGTAAAATACATCAAAAATGTTATAAATGTTTCACAAGATGTTATTAATAATAAACTTGGATTAGTATATTGAATAACCATAACTATACTACCTATTAAAACAAAAGTAAAAAGTGGAATATATTTTTTTAATCCATCCTTAACTATTAATTTAAAATGAGTTATAAACATTAATACTGATATAGTAATATACATAATTGATATTAAATAAATTAAATTTACACTTGCACCATATGTATATACTACTCCACTATCACGAAAACAATATGTTGGTAACATCATTAATAGTATTAATACTATTACATCAATTAGAAGAGTATATAAACTAATTTTTCTTATTTTCTTTTTAATCCCTTTTTGATTTGAATATTTATATGTAACTATACATATATAGACAAAAAGTAATGATATCCATACCACTAAGTATATCAAATATGATTTTGTTACAATAATATTAATTAATGGAATATATTCCATATTATAAATTGTTATATAACTCAAAATATGTAATATTTGACCTATAAAACTTGTTATTATTAACCACCCATATATTTTATTTTCTTCACTTTTAAAAGTTGTCTTTGTAAAATACACAATTGTAAGTAAAATAATATCTAATAATCCAAAAAATTGAAAATACATGTTAAACATCCTATACACCTCTACACTATTATAACACAAAAACACCTTTAACAAAGTGTCTTTATCTTATATTTATCTAATTGTAATTGCCTATAATATTTATAATCCTTCTTTTGAGCATCTGTTCTTTTAATTTCTTTTTCTATTATAATTTCAGTAGGTTGAGCAAATTCTTCTAGTGTTTTACAAGATTCCTTTACTTTATTTTCTATTTCATCAGGAGTTAAAAAACAATCATCTTTTATAGAAATATAAGCTACTGCTGTTGGAAGAGCACTAGAATCAGATGGTACAACTATACAATTTTCTACTATATTTGTTGCCATTATAGAATTTTCGACATTTCCCGCATAAACTTTTACAAAATTTCCATGTCCATCTCCAGTAATAAAATATTCCCTTATTCTACCACCTAATTTTACTAATCTATTAAACATACCATGAACTGAACCATATGTATCTGATTTAAACCAGTAATTTCCATTTTTATCAGTTATATAAGAGTCTTTAGTTGCTTCTTCGTTATTATAGTAGCATTTAGAAATACTAGGGCTTGATATACACAAAATTCCTTCTTTTCCAGTTTTTAAATCTTCTCCTGTTTTTTCATCTATTGCTTTAGCGACTATACCATTCATAAGTAGAAAATAATCACTTAATCCAAATTTTAATGCTGTAGCACTTCCTAACTCTCCAAATCCAAATCCATCTATCAATAATGGATCAGTTAAAAATTTATTTAAGAAATTTATTATATCTATTTTTTCTTCTAATAAATATGTTTCTCCTCCAGATACAATGCTTTTTAAATGTTTTAAATCGTTTGTATCTACTTCCCCTTTAGAAATAGCGCTTTCTAACAATTTATAAAAATTTGGAATTGCTTGTATTTTGTCTGGATGATTTTTAATTAAATCATGAAAATCTAATGTATTATTTTCACTAGTTTTTGGTAAAATTAATGTTTTTCCCATTAATAAAATCATTACTGTACTATTGATAGCAGCATATGGGTATTCATGTGATACTACACCTATCACTTTTTCATCATCACATATTTTTTGATTAGCTGTAGTTTCAACAATATTTGGCATATTTACATAAACTTTATTAGTAATAGAAATTGGTTTTGGTTCTCCACTCGAACCACTTGTGTATAAAATTGATGCCATGTCATTTATTCCTACTTCTTCAATATAATCATCATAAGGATATTCTTTAGATATTATTTCACTCCATAAATATATATTTACATTTGGATTTTTTTGTTTAAAGTTATTTATTTTTTCTTCTGTTGTTTCGGACATTATAATAATATTTTCTACTCTTGTACCATCTAATGAAATACTTAATTCATCTAAATTACTATCATCAGTAAATACTATTCTTGAATCAAAATCAATTATGCTGTGATTTAATTTATCTTTTTTTGCTCCATTAAATGCTCTAGCATTTACTAATCCCAATTTATTAAAAGCAAAAAATGACTCAATTCCTTCAATAGAACTTTCAGCACATATTGTTATATTTTCACCTTTTAATGCACCTATTTCATAATGTAAAAATTGCCCTAATTTATCGATTTCTTTTTGAAATTCTAAATAGGTTACTTCTCTATCTTGTTTAATTGCAACTTTATTTTTAATTTCTGGATTATTTTCCATAAGATCAATTAAATTTAAATATGGGGAAAACTTAGCTTTTTTACCTAATAATTTTCCTTTTTTATTTTCTCTAACAAATTTATAATGAGTAGGAAGATTTTTTATTAATAGAAAATTTGTAATTAAATTACTCATTGCTTTATTATTGATTCCTTTAACATTATTTTTCATGATACCACCTATTTCTTACCTAATTTTTGGTCTATAGTTTGAATAATTGTTCCATATCCTATAAATAAAATAAATATTGTTATGCAACTAATTATTACTTTTAATAATCCATTTACTTCTATATTCATATATAAATAAGGATATATACTACCATCACCAAATCTACCACCTAGTGCTACATAGACAAAATCAAATATTATATAAAATACTAATGTAGAACTCCATATAAATGGATAATTTCTTTTTAAATTTCCTTTTTCTCCAAATATTACATAATCGCTCATAACTAATAATGGAACTACTATATGGGCCATTATACTTGCTAGTTCATTGCCAGCATATGCTGTCATTCCTGAGTCAGTAATTACAAATTGAAATACTATCATTGTAACAGTAATAGCCATTGTTACCATACCTTTTAAAATATAATAATTTGAATTCTTCTTTAATTTACCTGTTAATTTTAGTATAATAGTTACAAAGTAAAATATAAAGCACATTACATTACTTTGTACTGTATAATATATTATTGCCCCACCTATTGTAAATGCTTTAAAATTTAAATAAATACCAAAACCACAAGCAATAATTATGATAATTTTATATAATAACGATAATTTTTCTTTCATAGCACACCTCTATTAACAAATTCATTATACATGAATTTCAATTATAAGTAAAGTTAATAATGTAAACTAAATGAAAACAAAAAAGTTAGTAAATTAATACTAACTTATTTTATTATAAAACTATCATTTTCTACATCTATTAAAATAGTACTATTATATTTAATTTCATCATTAATTATTTTGTTAGCAATTAAGTTTTCAATATTACTTACAATATATCTTTTTATAGGTCTAGCACCAAAAGATTCATCATAAGCATTATCTACAATAAAGTCTTTAGCTTTATCAGTTATATCTATTTTGATTAATTTATCTTTTAATCTTAGTTCTAATTCTTTTAACAATTTATCAACAATACTATAAACAACTTTTTTAGTTAATGGATTAAATATAATTATTTCATCTATACGATTTATAAATTCTGGTTTAAATGTATGTTTTAATTCATTCATTACTAGTTCATTACTATTTTCTTTATTATCTAAGATATATTCACTACCTAAATTAGATGTCATTATAATAATTGTATTTTTAAAATCTACTGTTCTACCTTGTGAATCAGTTATTCTACCATCATCTAGTATTTGCAATAATATATTAAATACATCTGGATGAGCTTTTTCTATTTCATCAAATAAAACTATACTATATGGATTTCTTCTTACTTTTTCAGTTAATTGTCCACCTTCATCATATCCTACATATCCTGGAGGAGCACCAATTAATCTTGAAACATTATAAGCTTCCATATATTCACTCATATCAATTCTTATAATATGTCTTTCATCATCAAATAGTTCACTTGCTAGTGTCTTAGCTACTTCTGTTTTACCTACACCAGTTGGACCTAAAAATATAAATGAACCAATAGGTCTATTTGGATCTTTAATACCTGCTCTTGCTCTTATTATAGCTGAACTTACTTTACTAATATCTTCATCTTGGCCGATTACTCTTTTTTCCATGTTTTCTTTTAAATGTAATAATTTTTCTCTTTCTCCACCTACTAATTTTTGAATTGGAATATTTGTCATTTTAGATATTACTTTTGCTATATCTTCTTCTGTTACTGAATCACTTAATAATTTATAATTATCTTGTTTTTTCAAATTTTCTAATTCTTGTTCAAGAGTTGGTATTACACCATGTTTAATACGAGCAGCTGTTTCTAAATCATAATTATTTTCAGCTTGTTCAAGTAAAAATTTATTTTTTTCTAGTTCATCTTTCTTTTTATTAATTGTTTCTTTTAATTTTTTTTCTTCTTCCCAAGATCCTTTTAATTCTTGTTCTTTTTTTCTTAAAATTGATACTTCGTCTTTTATAGCTAAAACTCTTTTTTTAGACATTTCATCTTTATCTTTTTTGATTGCTTCTAGTTCTATTTCAAGTCCCATTATTTTTCTTGTTAAACTATCTAATTCAAAAGGTACTGAATCCATTTGAACTTTTATAGTAGCACAAGCTTCATCTACTAAGTCAATTGCTTTATCTGGTAAAAATCTATCTGTTATATATCTATCTGATAAAGTTGCTGCTGCAATTAAAGCTTTATCTTTGATAGTTACTCCATGGAATAATTCAAATCTTGGTTTTAAACCTCTTAAAATTGTAATAGTATCTTCAACACTTGGAGCATTTACTAATACTCTTTCAAATCTTCTTTCTAGAGCACTATCTTTTTCTATATATTTTCTATATTCGTTTAAAGTTGTAGCACCAATTACTTTTATTTCTCCTCTAGCTAGTAATGGTTTCAACATATTAGATGTATCTACACTACCTTCAGCACTATTTCCAACAATCATATGTATTTCATCAATAAACATGATTATATTTCCATCTGATTCTTTTATTTTCTTTAGTACTGCTTTTAGTCTTTCTTCAAATTCACCTCTATATTTAGCTCCTGCTATCAAAGCACCCATATCTAGTTCCCATATTGTTTTATTTTTTAGTGATTCTGGAACATCACCTTTTACAATACGTAAAGCTAAACCTTCTACTATAGCGGTTTTACCTACTCCAGCTTCACCTATTAGTACTGGATTATTTTTTGTTTTACGGGATAAAACTCTTGTAATACTTCTTATTTCTTCATCCCTACCAATAACTGGATCAATTTTTCCTGCCTTAGCAAGTTCTATAATATTACGACCATATTTACTTAAAACATCCTCTTCTTGATTGTCATAAATATTTCCTATATTCATATTATCCCCTCCTTTTCGTAGATTTCTCTACATATATACATTATATCATATTTTTAGCACTTGTCAAGTATGAGTGCTAAAATA
>CAKOWF010000044.1 GCA_934122215.1 uncultured Bacilli bacterium
ATTGAATGTTCCTTTTTTATTTTATGCAAGATTACTTGCTAAATACATAATAACACAAAAAAGAACTTTTTACAAGTTCTTATATATCAATCAATTTAACTCTTTTAAGTATTCTTCCATTTCCTTTAATTTTTCACCTCTTAAAGGCTTGCACTTTTTATAATTTTCTATATTTTTACACATAGCTTCTGCCATACCATCACAACTTCCAAAACCACAACTACCACAATTAAATCCTGGTAGTCTTTTTAAATATTCATATTTTTTAGAATTATCTTCATTATCAAGTAAATTTAAAATAATTCCAATTATTAAGCCTGTAAAAGTTATGATAACAATTCCTATCATTTCTTCCTCCTTATACAATTACTACAATCATGATTACAATTATTCTTTTTATATAACATAATTGTTAATATAATAAGTAAAATTAATAATATATAACTAAACATATCTAGCAAATATAAGAGTCATAATAGCAGCTGTTATAAAAGCAATTGGAACTCCATTTAATCTTCCTAAATTAACTTTAGAAATTTTCTCCCTAATAGTAGAAAAAATATAAATAACAAGTGTAAAACCTAAACTACTACTTACACTATAAACTAACATTTCTAAAAAATTAAAATTACTATTAATATTAATTAATGTTACACCTAATACAGCACAATTAGTAGTAATAAGAGGTAAATATATACCAAAACTTTTATATAATTCTTTATTATATTTTTTTAATAATATAACTAACATTTGAACAAATGCAGCTATTACTAAAATAAAGAAAACTGTTTTTAAATAAACTGTATTTGTTGGTACTAATACATAATTATAAATTAGAAAAGTAATAATAGATGAACAAGTTATTACAAAAGTAACACATAATCCCATAGATAAAGCACTTTTACTTTTAGAAGAAGTACCTATAAAAGGACATATTCCTAAAAATTTAGTCAAAACTATATTTTGAGTCAAAAGTGATGTTATAAATAAACTAAATAGATTCATTTTTATCACCCCTTTTTAAACAAGCTATTAATAACCCCATTACTAAGAATGCACCAGCAGGTTCTATCATTATTTTAATTGGTAAAACTTGTAAATTTTTATACAAAACTATAATTAATTTTTTATGTGTTAAAACACTACTAGCATCCATTAAAGTAATAGTTCCACTACCTAATACTTCCCTAATTAAAGCTATAATTACTAAAGCAAATAAATATCCAAGTCCAGTTAAAATAGCTTCCTTTATACTTTCTTTAATACTAGCTTTACTTGCTACACTTACTCCCTTACCTAAAACTATACAATTAACTACAATTAAAGGTAAATATATACCTAATATATTATAAATGGATGGTGCATACTTATTTAATAATATTTCTAAAGTTGTTACTATAGTAGCTATTATTACAATATAAACAGGTATTTGAACATTATCTGGTATCAATTTTTTAAATATTGAAATAATTGTTAAAGAAAGTAATATTACAATCATAAAGCATATACCCATTATAATGGCATTTTCTACTTTAGTAGTTACAGCTAAAGCAGAACATAAACCAAGATTTAAAATAAATATAGGATTTTCACTAATTATTTTTTTCATAACCCCTCCTATAAAACATTTGTTAATAAATATAAAAGTGTTGAACAAATTAATACAGTTATTGTAAGCGCTAAAATACTTTTTATTTTATTTTTCATATATACCCTCTAATTCTAAAACATTTTGTAATGCTTTCTTTAAAGCACTTGATGAAATTGTAGCTCCACTTACTGTATCAACACTATTTAATTTATCACTATTTTCTACTAATTTTTGTATATAATTTGATTCTTCTATTTTACTATAGTAAGCTTTAGTTTCATTATGAGATAATACTTTATATGAAATAACTTTATCATCATTTAAAACTACTTCAATATTAATTTTACCACCATTACCTGTTTCATTTACTAAATAAATTGTATTACCATTCTCTTCATTAATACTAACAAGTTCAAAATTATTATCTATATTTTTAGTATTTATAACATTTTTTAAACTTAATGAAATTATAAAAATAATACCTATTATAAGTAAATAAATTATCCACTTAAAATCTTTTTCTTTTGCTTTAAGTCCTATTTTATCAAATATAAATACTAACATATTAACTGTTAAAATACTTGTCATTACTCCTTCTGGAGCAGTTGTTAAATATCTAAATAACACTGTAAGTATTCCAAGTGTTAATCCATATAATACTTGACCTATTTTAGTAACGGGACTTGTTACTGGATCAGTTGCCATAAAAACAGCTCCAAATAATAATCCACCAGATAATATTTGAAATAATGGATACCAAATTCCTAACCCATTCATTTTTCCTATAAAATAAGTTAATATAAATACTGTTCCAACATAAATTATAGGAATTCTTACCTTTATTACTTTAGTAACAGCTAGATAAACAAAAGCAACAATTATAAGTAAACTACAAGTTTCTCCTACACTTCCAGGTATCATACCTGTAAAGAAATTATATAAACTACCATACGGTCCAATTAAATTTTCATAACTTACTTTATCAACTAATACTTGATTAGTTAAAGGTGTAGCACTTGACACTGTATCTATTTCATAATTATTTAAATATGTTCCTATATTTGATGAATAAATAGACATAATAAATAAACAACCTATAAGAGCTGGATTAAATATATTATTACCAAATCCACCGTACATTAATTTACCAACTACTGTAGCTATAAAAGAACCTATTATTAAAATTGATATTGGTGTATTTAAAGGTACTACTAAACTTAAAAATAATCCTGGAAATATAGCATATTTATTTTTAATAGAATCTAACCAACTATTATGTTTTATAAATTTATAATATAAAGTTTCAAATAAGAAAGATGATAATCCACCTATTACAATAAATATTAAAGGTTTAAACATCTCATATATAGTTGCATAACCATTTATATATAAATAAATTCCATTTTTATAAAAAGAAAAAATAATTATTGGTAAAAGTGAAATAAGAAGATGAAACATTATTTTATCGGTACTATTATTACTTCTTACATAAGGTCCATTTATATTATGAAACTTTTTCATTTTTTACCTCCTTTTTAGCATTTATTACTTTTTCTCTTAGATTTATTTTAGCAGGACATATATATGAACATATACCACATTCTATACATTTTTCTGGATGTAATTTAACTAATTCATCATGCGAAGCATCTTTTATTAAAACTGGTTCAATAAAAGCAGGACAATTTTGAATACATTTTGAACATCTAAGGCAAGGATTTTCTTTTAATTCTTTCTGAGACTGAATCATAACAGCATTATTATTAGCCATTATAGTTGAATTCAAATCTCCCGGTATTCCCATCATTAATCCACCCATTATTAGTACTACATTATTATTTCTTTTTAAACTAATTTGACTTAATAATTCATTACAACTTGTACCAACTTTAACTAACATATTACATGGATTTTTAACCATATCACCACCTATATATATAATTCTTTCTATAAGTGGTTTATTAAATTTTAAAGCTTGATATATAGCATATATTGTAGAAATATTATTTACAACTATTCCAAGTTCACTTGGAAGTTTATCATAATCCATCTTTTTAACATATTTTATTAAGTTCCTTTCCCAACCCATTGGATAAAAATTTGGAACTTCAACTAATTTAATCTTGTCATAAGTACCTATATATGTTTCAATTATTTGTTTTAATTTTTTATTATTTCTTTTAATTCCAATTATTGCTTCTGATATATTATTAATTTCCATAATAGCATCTATTCCATATAAAATTTCTTCTATTTTTTCTTCAATTAAACAATAGTCACTATTAATATAAGGTTCGCATTCTACAGCATTTATTATTAAAGTTTTGATATTATTAGTATCATATTTAACATAGGTAGGAAAACCTGCTCCACCCATACCAATAATTCCACAATTTTTTAAAATATCAATAAATTCATTTTTTGATATTTTATTAATATCTTTTCTAACTTCTATTTTAGATTCTATTTTTTCTTTAAAATCATTTTTAATTTTAATTGTTTTTACATTATCTATTATATCTATATCTTCAACAAATCCAGATACACTACTAAATAATGATTTAGTAAATTTTCCTTTAGTTTTGGCCAATATTGTACCTTTATAAACATAGTCATTTTTTTTTACATATAATACATATTCTTCATTACTATTTAATTTTATATAAATATAATTTGGTTTATTATAGCTTTTTAAAACAGTTAATTTTTTTTTAGAACCTTTTAAATGTATGCCTTGCATATTATCACCTATTATAATTATATAAAAAAATATATAAAAAATCTAGTTAAACATAAATAATTTTTTTGTTTTTATTAATACTAATTTTAGGGTGAATAATCATGAAAAAATTATTTAAAATTTTTATATCACTAATAATTTTATTTTCTTTTATTTATGTAGGTTTATTGATATATGCGGAAGTTTCACCTAAACTTCCTATAAATGGTGCGAACAGTTTTTATTTATATGACAAAGATAATAATTTATTTTCTGGCAAAACAGATGCTTTACCATTAAGTGATATATCACCTTATTTAATTGATGCCACCATAGCTATAGAAGATAAAAATTTTTATAAACATTCAGGATTTGATATTTTAAGAATTATTAAAGCTTTATTTATTAATTTTACTAACCAAAAAACATTACAAGGAGCTAGTACAATAACACAACAATATGCGAAAAACTTATTTTTAGATTTTGATAAAAAATGGTCTAGAAAAATAGAAGAAGCTGTTTTAACTTTAAGACTTGAAGCACATTATTCTAAAGATGAATTACTAGCTGGATATTTAAATACTATCAATTATGGTGGAGTTTTTGGCATTGAGAATGCTAGTAATTATTATTTTGGAAAATCTGCTAAAGAATTAACATTAGCTGAAGCTTCTATTTTAGCAGGTATTCCTAAATCTCCTAGTAATTACTCCCCTATTTCTAATTATGAAAATGCTAAAAAAAGACAATATTTAATATTGGATGCTATGGTTAAAAATAAATATATTACTGAAGAAGAAAAAAATAATGCTTACAATACTGAATTAGTTTTTATTGGCTCTAATACAGAAAGTATTAATTCTAGTTTAATGTATTATGAAGATGCCGTTTTAAATGAACTTAAAAATCTTAAAAGTATCCCTTCTTCTTTCTTAGAAACTGGAGGACTTAAAATATATACTAATTTAGATATTAATGCTCAAAAAATAGTTAATGACACTATTAAAAAATATTTATCAAATAGCGATTTACAAATAGCTACAGTTTTAATGGATCCTAACGATGGTAAAATAAGAGCTATAGCTGGAGGTAAAAATTATAGTGAAAGTGAATTTAATAGAGTTACATCTTCTTATAGACAAGTTGGTTCTACTATAAAACCAATACTATATTATTCAGCATTAGAAAATGGTTTTACTGCTTCTACTACTTTTACTAGTGAAAAAACAACATTTACTTTTTCTAATAATAAAACTTATATTCCTACAAATTATGGAGATAATTATGCTAATAAACCAATAAGTATGGGAGCTGCTATTGCTTATTCTGATAATATATATGCTGTTAAAACTCATCTTTTTTTAGGTGAAGATAATTTAGTTGAAATGGCAAGAAAATTAGGTATTACAAGCAAATTAGAAGCTAATCCTTCACTTGCTTTAGGAACTAATGAAATTAATATTTTAGAAATGATGGAAGCTTATTCAACATTTGCAAATGAAGGATATAAAATAGAGCCTTATTTTATTACTAAAGTAGAGGATGTAAATGGAAATGTTTTATATGAAAGAAAAGAATATAAAGAAGAAATATTAGATAAAAGTATTGTTTATATTTTAAATAATTTACTTAAAAATTCTTATAATAAAAATTTTATTGATTATGCTTATCCTACTTGTATTAATATAGCTCCTAAATTAACTAAAGACTATGCCATTAAAACTGGAACAACTAATACAGATCACCTAATTTTTGGTTATAATAAAGATGCTATATTAGGTATATGGATGGGATATGATGATAATTCTGATACACTTGTTAAAGATGGTAATATTATGAAAAATATATGGGCTGATATTATTGAAGAATATTTAAGAGAAAAAGAAAATAATTGGTATGAAAAACCTGATAATGTAATTGGTGTTTTAGTTGATCCTGTTAGTGGTGAAATATCTACTAATTATAATAAGAGTGTTACTTATTATTATATTAAGGGTACCGAGCCAATATTTAAAGATATTATTTTGACAGAATAAAAGTCTAGAATTTATTCAATATTATTAATTTAAGAAATAGTTAGAAATATCAAAATAATATTTTCTAACTATTTTTAAATGATTTTTATTATCAACTTGTAAAACTAAACCAGGCTCATCATCTTTTAATATCTTACTCTATAACATAAATATTCTGTTTTCATTATAATTATTTAAAAAGGATAGAATAATTATTTTCTATCCTTAAATTAATGTATTGATAATTTACTTTCTTGTAATAACATTTTTTATATTTATTAGTTATCTTGAAGTAATATTTGACCATCTATAATTGGTATATTTGGGAAACTTGCATCCATTAATGTAAAGTTTCTAACTGGCGCTGGTGGATTTGTTATTTGAACTGTTTCAGTCTCTTCAGTCATAATAATAGATTTTACTGTATCCTCAAATGTATGACCTCCATCACTTGATATTTGCTTATAATATATTGCAGTACTTCCTGTTTCAGCAAATGGAACATTATTAAATACAGCATTTCCATCTTCATTAGTTGTTATTTCATTTCCAACTATTGTTCCTGTACTATCTGTTCTTATAAATTTAGCGCCTACAATTTGTACTCCAGTATTAGGGTCTCCTGTATCTGTAACATGAAGTGTTAAAATTCCTTTTGCACTTATTGTAAAAGCATATGTATCTGTCCCATCTATAATAGTTACACTTTTTGGATTAAGTGTTGATGCATCATATCCCCCTGCAATAGCAGTTGCATTATATATTCCTGTCACAAGTTCAATACTTCCTTTACCATTTGTTATTGGGATTGTATGTCTTGCCATAATATCATCTTACCTCCTTCTATTTTTATATTTGGATAATATTTATCATTTAGTAAAACTGTAACAAAATGTTCTTTTCTTTTATTATTACTAATATTTATACAATAAACATTATCCTTTCTTGCAATTAAAGGTATTTTCACAATTGATAAATTAGAATATATGACTAATTTATATACCTCATTATTGCATATTGGTATTTTTATTTTTCCAAAATTATCTGTTATTCCCTCAAAAACAATCTCATTACATTTATTTTTTAGTTTTAGTTTTAAATTATTTAGACTTATACTTTCATTACTGAAAAATTTGATATAAATATAATCACTTGTCATAATTCACGTCACCTCATTATAATATACTTTATGAATAAATTTTCTTTTTTGTAAAGGTATTATGCCTCAATACTCCAAATTATTAATGTAGAATAATCTTCATCTTCTAACAAATCTTTACTAGGCTTTAGAAATAATCCTTTATCAACAGAAAATGTAACATTACTTACACTTACCATTCCCCCATTATCATTTGATTCATATACTAATTTTTTACTTGTTTTTAAAAGAATTTCTTCATTATTAAATTTCTTAAAAAATAAAGAATTTATTAATACTTTACCACTTTCTTCTATCATTGGATTTGTATAATTTAAATATAATTTCCAATTTGTACTATTTACTCTACTATCAACTACAGTTACTACTGTTTCATTATTTTTAGGCAATATAATTGGATTAGTTGAAGATGGTATCATACTAAACGGAATATTTTTTGTTGCTTTTAAAAGAGTTAACTCTCCCATAAAAGGTGTTGTTACCTTTCTTTCAGTAAAACAACTATTTAAACAAGATGTTATTTTAACCCTTGTACTATCCGGAATAACAGAATCTATATTTGCTTCAAACAAACCATTTTCATCTGAAACTGCCGTTAAAATTTTATTATCATATTCTATTTTAACATTTGCATGAGGTATAGTATGACCTGAAATAGCATCTGTAGAATCTGTAATTGGATGAACATTTATCTTAAGCATTCCAATAGTTAATATTTTTTTATCTTGAAATGAAAAACTATTTATATCTGATATTAAACTTAATTCATCATCTGTAAAATTATGTGATGTAACAGTAGTGCTATCTTTATTTAATACGCCTGTTATTTTAGCAGGTGTATTTTCTTTATACCAATAGAATGCTGGTATATCATCAAGTGTACAAGCAGAAGTATAATCTAAAGCATATATCCACATATTAATTCTACTAAAAGTAAACATAAAATCAACAGGATTATTGGTATAAACTACATTTGCATTTTTGGTATAAATATTTATATATTTTGGATTATCTAATATAAACTTTTGATTTGTTCCTTTAAAATAAATATTGTAATTATCAGATGGTGTAGTCATATATGTATTTATTACTGATACGCTTGCACCTTCTAAAACTTTAAAATCTCCAAATATATTCCACATAGGAACTCTTTGATGACTTTTTTCAATAAAAGTAAAATTAGCCATTTCTTCTATTAAAACATTTCTAGCACCATGAGTTGTCGTTATTGCAAAACCATTTCCTGTTGTTAAAAGAAATTCCGCACCATGACCTACTATTAAATCTAATCTATTAGTTCCATTCATAAATTCTTTATC
>CAKOWF010000045.1 GCA_934122215.1 uncultured Bacilli bacterium
TATATCTACAATATCTCCATTTTTTAAATTACATGCATTAGCGTCATCTATATCTAGATGAAGTTCAAAATATGCATTATCACTTACTTTTAATTTTACATTTCCTAATATAGTTGGTTTTTCTCCCTTTACAACAATATTTAATGGTTTATTCAAATCTAGTTTGTAATATTCTAATTGTTCTTTAGTTATATGAATATGCCTTTCAGGTATAATTACTCCATTTTGTAATTCTAATTCACCATTTGGGCCAATTATAGTTATACTAGGACTATCATTTATATCACCTGATTTTCTTATAGGGGGATTTAATCCCAACTTATAAGAATCAGATTTAGATACTTCGACTTGACTATATGTTCTAAATGGTCCAATTATTCTGACATTTTCTATTATTCCATTAGGTCCTTCTATTTTAACAACTGAAGTTGAAGCAAATTCACCCTTTTGATGTAAATCATATCTCTTTTCTATTTTATTATTACCAAACAATTTTATATAATCTTCTTCTTTTAAATGTATATGTCTATTTGATACACCTACGCTTATTTTCATATAATCACCATTTTTATTATAACATTAATTTATATTTTTGTTATATTTTAATAATCAATTAAATAAAATTAATTGGAAAGAGGTTGATTTATGAATAATACATTTTTTAATCCTAATTTGAGTTCTAATGTTCCAAATGTACCTATAAATAATATTCAAAATATACCAAATCAAACAAATATACCGATGTCAAACTATGCAGATAATTTACCATTAGAGCAATCATATATTGAAAATATTTTAAGACTGAATAAAGGAAAACAAGTAACAATACATATGACTTTCCCAGATTCAGAACAATTCAAGGATAGAGAATTTGTTGGAATAATTGAACAATCAGGAAGAGATCATATAATTTTAAGTGATCCAAAAACTGGAAAATGGTTTTTATTACTTATGATATATGTAGATTTTATCACTTTTGATGAAAAAATAAATTATAGTCAAGAATTTATACCAAATCTATAGCACTTTCTGTCGAAATTTGTTATAATGATATTAGGTGATAATATGAACTTATTTATGTATATAACAATTTGTATTATAGCTATTTGTTTATTACTTATTTGGTATATAAATATCTATAATCATTTTCAATCATTTATTATAAGAATTAATGAAGCAGAAGCTTTTATAGATACAACTCTTAGAAAAAGATTTGATTTATTAAATAAATCTGTAGGTATCATTAAATCAAATTTAAAAACTAAAAAAGATGTTCTACCAATAATAAAAGAATTAAGAAGTCAAAAATTTTCTAATTTTGAATTAGATAGAAAATTATATGAAGCAATTAATGAATTTAATGAATATAAAGAATCTATAAAGGAACTTAAAAATAGTGAAAACTTTCTAAAAATTGAACTCGGATTAGTAGAATCAGAGGCAGAAATTGTAGCAGCTAGAAAATATTATAATGATATAATTACTGATTACAATGCACTAGTTAGAAGATTTCCTTCAAACATAGTTGCTAAAATATCAAGATATAAAATTAGAACATATTTTGATGGAAAAGATATGGAAGATGAAGATATTAAAGATTTCAAATTATAACGGGAAACCGTTATTTTTTTAATAAAAAAAACTATATAAATATAGTTATTTGATACTCTTTATAAATATGTATATACCTATTAGGATAAAGAAAGAAATTCCAATGATTAATAAATGATTAAATTCTTCATTAGTATTATCTTCTGCAGTAGTTTTATTTTTCTTATCTATTTTAAGTATTATTTCACCATTTTTAGAATATTGATAATTTTCTCTAGCATATCTTGCTAAATAATCAGTATCTTTTAATTTTTCAATTTCATTTTTTAAATTTTTCTCATCTATCTCTAAATTTAATAATTCTTGTTCATATTTTTTTTCTTCATTTTTTAATCTCAATATATTATATGGGTATGAAATTAATAAATAGAAAAAGTAGCCAATTATAACAAGAGAAATTGGTATTAATACTAACATACGAATTTTTGAACCTTTAAATTTTCTCTTCTTCTTTTTCATAACTACTCTCCTATTAAAAGTATATCATTTTTTATACTTTTTGTAAAATAGTAGTTTTAAATAATAAAATGATAAAATTCCAGCTAATAATGATATTATTCCATATATATGAATAATTCCATTATTGATTTTTAATAAAATGTAAAAATACAAAAGAGATTGTAATAAAATTAATAAAAATGTTAAAAAAACTTTAATAACTATTTTTTTACAATATATTATTTTATAACATATACTATGAATTAATTCAAATAATACTCCAAAGAAAAAAGAAACAATAACTAATAATATTTGGGTCCCTAAACTCATTTAAATAACTTACTAAACATATTATCTTCTTTTTCCTTTTTACGAGTACCTTCCATATAAGACAAGCTATTTAAAACACCTTTTATTGAAACATTTCCTTGATATGTATCAAGTTTTATTATTTCAAGCCCTTTACCCTTAATAACTATATAACCCATGTTAGTTTCAAGTAGGAATTCTTCATCATCAAAACTTTCTATTTTTTTTACTCCAGTAAGCATTATATTTTTTCTTTCAGTTATACTTATACTATGATTTGTACTAATTATATCCTTGTCCATAATTATCCTCCTGTTCCTATTTAAATATATTAAAAGATAGTCCTATTTAGAACTATCTTTTAACTATTATTTTTTAATAAACTATTTACTGTTCTCTCTCTTTTTATATATGATATATCATCAATCATACCATCCACCACACTATTAATATGTGTATAATATTTCATAAAATCACCTAAATAAATACTAACATATTATATTTATAATTTATATAAATTCGACAAAATTAGAAAAAATTAGAACCTAACATTTTCATATGGTAAAAACAAAACATTTATAGTATAATAATAATGGTGATATAATGAAATATCCAGCAGGTATAAAAAAAGAAACTAAAAAAATTATAAACTATGGAAATAGAGGTATGTCACTGGAAAGTGATTTAAATATTACTAATGAACAATATTTATTAGAAAATACTGCTATTATATATAAAAAACCTACTCCAATTACTATTAATCAAGTAGATTTTAAATCAAGAATGGATGCTACTATAAAAGAAGCACATTTCAAAATACCATCTACAACAGATTATAACGGTATATATAAAGGAAAATATATTGATTTTGAAGCAAAAGAAACAAAATTAGATTACTTTCCATTATCAAATATTCATAATCATCAAATAGTTCATTTACAAAAAATAGTAGAACATGGTGGTATAGGTTTTTTAATAGTAAGATTTAACAAATATGATAAAACTTTTCTTTTAGAAGAAAAAAAATTAACTGAATTTTTAAATAAAGAAAAAAGAAAATCAATTCCAATTGATTACTTTGAAAAGAATGGATATTTAATTAGTATTAAATGGAAACCAAGAATTGATTATTTAAAAATTGTAGATATATTAATAAGCAAGGGTGATAAAATTGAAAAATGTGATACATAAATATCGTGAAGAAATAGCAATAGGAATTATCAGTTTAATAGCCTTTATTGCGGGTATTATGGGAATTGGATTTATTAAATCATTTCTAATTGTAGGTATAGCTGATGCAATATATGTTGGGAGTATTATTATGAATAAAAAGAAAAAAACAAAAACAAAATCTAACAATAAACAAAATATTAAGAAAAATTCCAATAAGAAAAAAATTGTTATTAAAATATTAAAAGGAATAATTATATTTGGACTAATAGTGTTCATCATTGCTATGATAGCTGCTATTATATTTTGGAAAAAAATAGTTGATACAGCGCCTGAATTTGATGAAAAAAACTTATATCGTAGTGAATCAACAATTATCTATGATTCAAATGGTGTAATTAGAGCTAAATTAGGTAGTGAAAAAAGAGAAAAAATAACTTATGATCAATTACCAGAAGTATTAGTAAATGCTATAGTAGCTACTGAAGATTCAAGATTTTTTGAACATAATGGATTTGATTTACCTAGATTTTTAGTGGCTAGTGTAAAACAAGTATTACACCAAGGTGGTGGTGGCGCATCTACATTAACAATGCAAGTTGCTAAAAATAACTTTACAGATACATCACAAACAATAAAAAGAAAATTTACAGATATATATATGTCTATATTTCAAATTGAAAAAAGATATACAAAAAAAGAAATAATAGAATTCTATGTAAATTCTAACTATCTAGGTGGAGGAGCTTACGGTGTTGAACAAGCTTGTTTAAATTATTTTGGAAAAAGTGCTAAGGATATTAACTTATCAGAAGCTGCTATGATAGCAGGACTTTTCCAAGCACCAGTATCATATGATCCAAACAATAATCCTGAATTAACAGAATCTAGAAGAAAAACAGTTTTATATTTAATGAAAAGACATGGATATATTAATGATGAAGAATATAATGTTGCTCTTAAATTAACTGTTGACAAAATATTAATTGAAAAAAATACTACTAGTAATTCAAATGATTATCAAGGATTTATAGATACAGTTGTAGAAGAAGTACTAAAAGATACTGGAATGGATCCTTATAGTACACCAATGGAAATATATACTACATTAGATACAACTAAACAAGATGTAATTAATAATATAATGAATGGTACAACATATACTTGGGAAAATGATTTAGTTCAGGCCGGCATTAGTGTTATAGATTCAAAAACTGGTGCTATCGTTGCAGTTGGAGCCGGAAGAAATAAAGGCGAAAGACAATATAATTTCGCTACTATGATTAATAAACAAATCGGATCTACTTCAAAACCTTTATATGACTATGCTACTGGTATTGAATACCTTAACTGGTCTACTTATACTCCATTTACAGATGAAGAATATAGTTATTCAAATGGTACTGGAATGAGTAACTGGGATAGAAGATATGGAAACACAATGACTGGTGAAACTTTTATGACACTTAGAACAGCAATGGCTCAATCAAGAAATATACCAGCATTAAAGGCATTTCAATCAAATAAAAATTCTAATATATATAATTTTGTTAAATCAGTAGGTTTATCTCCAGAAGAAAATAATGGTATAGTACATGAAGCACATGCTATTGGTGGATATACTGGTGAATCACCATTAACTTTGTCTGCTGCTTATGCTGCATTCTCTAATGGTGGATATTATATTACACCACATAGTTATACTAAAGTAGTATTTAGAGATACAAATAAAACTTACGAAAAAGAAATAAAAACAACTCGTGTTATGAGTGAAGAAACAGCATACATGATGACAAGTTTATTACAGTCATCTGCTAAATATGGTTTAGGTGGTCAATCATACATTAATGGTGCTATATATGGTGCTAAAACAGGTACATCAAATTATAGTGATACAACTATCAAATTAAAAGGATATCCATCAAATGCAGTAAATGACTTATGGGTAGCAGGTGTTTCACCAGATTATTCAATAGCTGTATGGTATGGATACAAACAAAATTATGATGGTTATACTAGCACAGTTAATACAATAGCGCATAGAAAAATATTCCAAGCAGTTGCTAAAGGAGTATTTAATAGAAATAGTAACTGGACAAAGCCTGAAGGCGTAGTTGAAGTTGAAGTTGAATATGAATCATATCCAGCAAAATTACCTAGTGCATATACACCATCAGATAAAAAAGTTACTGAATTATTCAAAAAAGGTACTGAACCTACTGAAGTATCAGAAAGATATAATAAATTAGCTAATGTTACTGAATTAAAAGGTGAACTTAAAAATAAAACTTTAACATTAACATGGAAAGCTATTGAAACACCATATGCTATTAATGAAACAAAAATAGATGAATATTTAAATAGTTTATATAGTAGTGATAAATTTAAAGCAGCGGCTAAAAATAAATTAATTAGTTATAACAACTCTGTATTTGGAAATCTAGTTTACAAAGTTTACTCTAAAGATGAAAATGGTTTAAAATTAATTAAAACAACAAGTGAAACTAACATTAAGATTGAAAATATAACAAATTCATCACCATCTACTTATGTTGTAAAATCTTCTTATGAAAAATTTACATCAAATATGAGTGATGGTACTGAAGTTAAAATTGATTTAAGTTCAATAAAAGAAACAATAACTGCTTCTTTAAAAGGTGATTCTACTATAAACTTAAAAATTAATGACAAATTTACAGATGAAGGAATAATTGTTAAAGAAGGTTCTAAAACTGTAACTTTAGATAAAGATGATTTAACAACTATAATTAAAAACTCAAAAGGCGAAACTGTAAAAAGTATAGATACAAAAAAAGAAGAAACATATACTATTACATACAATATTTCATATAAAGATTTTTCTAAAACACTAACTAGAAAAATTGTAATAGAAAAGGATAAAGCTAATTAACTTTATCCTTTTTACATATATTTTTTAATTTACAAGTTTCACAATTTGGGTTTATTGCTTTACAATAATATCTTCCAAATAATACTAATTGATGATGTAATCTAGATAAATCACTGCCTTTAAAATATTTATTTAGTTTCTTTTCTATTACTAAAACATCATCATTTTTTTTAGCTATTCCTAACCTTTTACTAACTCTATTTACATGAGTATCTACTGCTATAAATTGTTCATGATAAATGTTACTTAAAACAACATTAGCTGTTTTTCTGCCAACACCACTTAAGCTTTCTAAAAATTTTCTATCATTAGACATTCCACCATGTATAATTAAATCATTAGCGATGCTTTTTATATTAGATGCTTTTTTATTATAAGTTCCTATTGGTCTTATTATTTTTTTTATATCGTTAAGTGGAGCATCTCTTAATTCTTCTAAAGTTGGATATTTCTTGAATAATATATCAGTTACACTATTTACTCTTTTATCAGTTGTTTGAGCACTTAACATAGTAGCAATCAATAATTCATAGTCTTTATTATAGTTTAATTCACATCTAGGATTTGGAATTATTTCATCTAAATACTCAACAATTTCATTCTTCATCTTCTAACCAATTATAATCAAATAATTCTTTCTTTTCTTTTTTATTAAAATTTACTCTATTTTCTTCTATTTTTTGAGTAGTAGTTAATCCTTTATTCTTCCACTCGTATAATATTTTATCTATATACCTTAGGTTAGATACACCATTATAAGTTGCTTCTTTTAAAGCTTGAACAACTATTTCTTCATTCATTCCATCATTTAACCAACCATTTATTATTTCATATTCCATAGGTGATAAAGTTCTACCAAATTCTTTTTCAAAAATATCATATATATTAGTTTCTTCTTTTGTTTCTTCATTTACTACAAAATAAGATAACTTATTATATAATGAATTTATATTAATAAATTCTTGTCTAATGTTATTTATTTTTTTTAATTCTATTTTTAATATATCTTTATTACTTAAACTATCTATTTTCATTAAAACTTCTTGTAAAGTTATTTTTAAGTCCTCACTTATTTTTTTAGGATTAAATTCTAATGAACTATTTAATATATATATTATTATTATTAATTCTAAATCATCTAGTTTTAAATCTTTGTAATGTAATAATAATAATCTAGGAAAAGTTATATCTTTTTCTTTTATTAAATTAACTACTTTTTCAACCATTTTAATCACCTTAGTTTTCTATTTTACTTAATATATTTTTCTAAATCAAGTATTTTAATTAAATTGTAAAAATTTGTTTTATTTTTTACTTTTTTTATTTCTTTATCTATTCTTGACTTTGTTAAATTATTTAATATTTCTTTATTATTTATAATATATTTTTTTAAATCTTCCTCTATGTTAAAATTTAAATCTGATGAAAATCTTATAGCTCTTATAATACGAAGTGGATCTTCTTTTATTTTTTTATCAATACTACCTACTACTTTGATTATTTTATTGTCTATATCTTTTCTAGCATCCATTAAATCTACATAGTTACCATTATAATCTATACATAATGTATTTATTGTAAAATCTCTTCTTTTTATATCTTCTTCTAATGTATCAACATAAGTAATTGTAGGATATCTATTATCTTTATAAATTTCATTTCTAAATAAAGTAATTTCATAATTATAGTTATTTTCTAATACAATAAAGCTTCCAAAATTTGTTGATTTTATTACATTGAAGTTTTCTTTTAATGTACTTTCTTTTATATTTGAACAAATATCTATATCACTATTTGTAATACCTAAATATGTGTCTCTTGGATATCCACCTATTATATAGCCATTATACCCTAATTCTTTTATTTTTTTTAAAATGTTTATAGCTGTTTGATACATAGATTATCACCTATATAAATTATATCAAAAAAAGCACTATTGTGCTTAATTATTTAATATATTCTTTTATTATATTTATTATTTCTTCTTTTTTGATTGGTTCTATTATTATATCTTTGAATCCCTTTTCTTGATACATTTCTCTTGATCCAAATTCTTTATTTTTTGTTAT
>CAKOWF010000046.1 GCA_934122215.1 uncultured Bacilli bacterium
TATTCTACTTTCACTGTCTTACTTGTTGAGTATGTATATCCACTCGCTGGTGTTTTGCTTACTAATGTGATACTTGGATTATTCATTCCGGCTGTACTACTTTCTGTCGTTGCTGTATTACTTATTCCTGATCCATTTGTACATCTTCCTACATATGTATATTTTGTTCCTGATTTTAATCCTGTATATGTATAACTATTTCCTGTTCCTGTTTCCCATGTTGTTCCTCCATCTTTACTATATTCATATTTTGTTATTCCTGATTCTGGATCACTACATGTTGCTGTTATTGTTGCTCTATCTGTTTTTACATTACTCATCGCTATACTTATACTTGGTTTACTTGTATCTATCTTTGTTACTTCATATGTACTTGTTCCTGATGTATTTACTCCATCGCTTGTTAATGCATATACCGTTCCATTTGTTGTGTATTTTATCTCTACATTTCCTGTTACTTTATACCATGTATTTCCACTTAGACTTGTTACCGTACTTCCGCTACATGTACTTGGCATTGTTCCTGTTCCACAACTATTTACTACACTTCCACTTGTTATTGTTCCTGTTACACTACTCTTTACATAATATATTGGACTTGTTATTCCTGTTCCATTATATTCTACTTTCACTGTCTTACTTGTTGAGTATGTATATCCACTCGCTGGTGTTTTGCTTACTAATGTGATACTTGGTTTACTAATAGTTTCTGTTACTATTTTTTTACTTACAGCATTACTCTTTAATCCACTTTTATTCTCAACTATAACTATAACTTCATATTCCTTATCTACTTCTAATCCAGTAAATACATAATTATTACTATTAGATTCAAATGTTTTATTTTCTATTTTATAATAATATTTAGTAATTTCACCATCATTATCAACAGCATTAACATACACCTTTATAGAATTCATTGTACTTGTTAATGATATTTCATTTATTACAGGTGGTGTTGTATCATTATCAGATATAGTTCCATCTAATATTTCAGCTTTACTATTATTCATTATACAAGTATATCTGTCATTATCAATAGTTAAAGTTTTTTTGTCATTACAAATTCTATATGTACCTCTTTTAGGTATTTCATTTTTAAGATTCAATTTACTTATTGGTTCATACAAAATACCTTCTTCATAAGAACTAATAGATAAATTTTTTTCAAAATCAAATGTAACACATATATCATCTACACCATTAGATTCTTGTTTTAAAATATATTCACTTGCTGAATTATATATATTTTCACACGATACTTTAAAGGATTGCTTTCTAGAAGATTCTAATGTACCGTACACAATTGGTGTTACTATTAATGATATAATTGATAAAAGAACTATTGTTGCTAATAATTCTATAAGTGTAAACCCTGTTTTTTTCATTTTTATCCCTCGCTAAATTAATATTAATCACGTCAAAAAAATAACAATAATTATTCAGAAATTATGTTACTATTACTATATATTATTTTAACAATTTTTGACATTAAGTGTCAATCATTTTAAACATAATAAAAGAAATAATTGGAATATATCCAATTATTTAATTACAAGCCTAATTATATCATTATAAGTTATAAGTACCATAAGTATCATCAACACTATAAAACCTATACTATGTACCATATTTTCTACTTTTTGATTTACTTTTCCACCCTTAATTTTTTCTATTATTAAAAATAATATTCTACATCCATCAAAAGCTGGTATTGGTAATAAATTTATAAAGCCAACATTAATACATAAATAAGAAATTAAATATAAAACATTTAAAAAACCTGTTTTACTAACTTCTGCTACTACTGAATATATACCAATCGGTCCTGATAAATTATTTAAACTCAATTTACCACTAATCAAATAAATAATTATCAAAAACATTTGTTTAATTAAACTAAAAGTTTTAACAAAAGCATATTTAATAGCATTAAAAAAACCATATTCATAATCATTTTTTAAACTAAATCCATATAAATAAGAAGTATTACCATTTTCAGTTATTAAAGTAGGTGTAATTTCAACAGAGTAATTATTATTAACTTCTATTTTTATAGTTTTTCCAGTATTAACCTGTAATTGTAATAATAAATCATCTCTACTACTTATTTTTTTATCATTAATTTTAGTAATAACATCGCCTTGTTTTAAATTGGTATTACTTATTTCATAAGTTGGATCAATATAATCAATAACAGTATCTTGTGATGATGTTCCATTAATAAGAGCTATAATAAATAAAAGCAAAATAGCTAATAAAAAATTAAATAATATTCCAGCAAACATAGTTAAAAATCTCGATATCCATTTTTTATTAACTAATTGTTTATCTTTTGGAATATTTGAATCTTCTACAATATCTTCCCCAGCCATACTAACAAAACCACCAATTGGAAATAATCTAATAGAATATTCAGTTTCATCATTTTTTCTTTTAAATTTAAATAATCTAGGTCCCATTCCAATAGAAAATTCATATACATAAACTCCTGCTTTTTTAGCAAATATAAAATGCCCTAATTCATGTATCATAACCGTAATTCCTAATATTAATATAAAATAAATAATAGTCATGTTATCACCTTTCTAAAATATATTCATCTTATAGATAATTTTACATTGTAAAGTTATTTTTATCAATAGAAAAAAAGAAATTAATCAATTCCTTTTTAAATTTCTTGAATATATTCTAATATTTTTAAGAATAATTTAACAAATTTCTTTTCTAATCCCTTTTTAGTTAATTTTCTAATTTCAATTCTTTTTTTCTTAATGGTTAAATCACTAAATAATATAGCATCAATTAATTCTTTTAAACGAGTTTCAATTTGTAAATCAGATATAATAGATTCCACATCATCATTAATAATTCTAACAGCATCTATTTCAATATCTTTACCTTTACAATTAATAGTTAATTGTCCAACAGTTGAAACATTTTGTACTTCTACAATAAAGTCATTATCTTTAACATAACTATTGTAATCTAATTTTTCATTATTGAAATAAACTAAAACATCATTTGCCCTTTTAGTATTTCTAAATACTAATTTATAATTACGATTATCTGGGACTATTCCTTTTTTACCATCTATTGGTCTTATTATAACAGTATAATTATTTGGCATATAATTGTAATCAATTTCAGTTAACAAATAATAATTTTTTTTATATAAATCACTAACTCCATCATCTTCATACAAATGGTATGTATTACTTCTACCAGGAAATATTTGAATTTCCATATCTTTAGGTGGTGTTGTGTCATTTATATTTTCATTATTTCCAAGTGTAATAATTGATCCTGCTTTAGCAAATACTGGATAATCTTCTTCTTTAAAGAAAGAAATATAATTTTTACCTCCTGGAAATTTTTTTCCAGTAACAAAATCATACCACATACCATCTGGTAAAAAGAATTTATGAATAGATCTATTCATTATATAATCTTTTTTATTTACTATTGGAGATATAAATAATTCAGTACCAAAATAATAACCATTGCGATAATTAATATCATCATACATTTCTGGAAATTTATAATAAATTGGCATTACCATAGGCATACCATATTTATGATATTTATAAGCTTCAGCATATAAGTATGGTATTAAACGATGTCTTAATTGTAAGTAATTTTTAACAATACTATATGTTTTAATACTCCATTTCCAAGGTTCTCTTTTATAATATTTTCCTTCATCAGCTCCAAATTTTAATATTGGCGAAAATACTCCTAATTGAACATATCTAGTATATAATTCATTATCTTCCGTACCTTTATAATATCCACCAATATCGTGTGCCCAATAACTAACACCTATATTACTAGCAGATGAATTGTAAAAAGGTATCATTCTTAATGTATCCCAACTTACAATAGTTTTTCCAGAATATAAAACTGGGTATCTATGTGGAGCCTCTGTTACATTTCTTGATAATAACATAGGTCTTCTTTTATAATCTCGTTTCATATCATTTTCATGATAATAATCTAATATAGCATTGTTGTTTTCATTTTTAGTATCACAATCTATCCAGAAAAAATCTACTCCCATATTATCTAAAGGATGAATTAGTATTTCAAAGTATAATTCAATAACCTTATCATCTAATACATTGAATAATAATATATCATCCTTTTTTTCAAATGTTCTTGATAATATTTCATATGAATCTTCATATGGTAATATTCCCTCTAAAGGATTTATATTTAATCCTAAACGAATACCATTTTTATGTAGATAATCTATCATTTTAGTTGGGTTTGAAAATAAAGTTCTATTCCAAGTAAATCCACTATCATATTTTTTATTTTTATATTCATTTAAATGCCATTTTTTATCTAATAACAATATAGATAGAGGTATCTCTTTTGATTTAAAATCATCTATTAAATCCTTTAACAATATATCATTATATTCTTCATTTTTGCTCCACCAATTACCTAAAGCATATCTTGGTATTAGTGATGGACTTCCTGTTATTAAATAGTAATCTTTTAAGCATTGTGCGAAATCTTTTAAATACATAAACAAGTAAATATCTATTACATCTTTATCTCTTTTTATTATTTTAAAATCTTCTGTAACTATATCACTACTATCATTTATACTAGCAAATCCATCTACTGAATATAAACCTTTTTTTAATTTTAATTTACCTTTACTATCATCTAATGAATTACTAGGAGCACCATAATTTCTAATTTCAGGATGTCCATAGTACCATATACGATCTGTATTTAATAATTCTACTTTCAAATTTTTCATAGTATCTATTTTTCCACTATAAAATGGTTTATTTTTTTGATATGTTAATCTAAAATATGAAGTAGTTATTTCAATATATTTTTTATCTTCTTTTAATTTAAAATCTACTTTATCTGTTTTTCTATTAATAACTAAAGTAGTTAATCTATCTTCAAATTCTCCTGTCTCACTATATTCCATACGAATAAGTCTTGGAGTTAATACAGTAAATCTATATTTTTCACCTTGAATAATATTATTTTTATTAGATATAGCATCACTATAATTCATATTATACCTCCTCTATTTTCATAAAATTAGTATGTTTTACTTCTTTAAATGGATAGCCACCAGTTATTATTATTTTATCTTTTTCTTCTAATTTTAAAATGTTTTTTGTTTTTTCTTTTGATATTTTCATAATCTTATCAAATGAATTTATATCACTTTCTAATACAGGATATATTCCATAATAAAGTTTTAAATTTTTTACTACATTTATATCTGGTGTTATAGCCACTATTGGACAATTTGGTCTAAATCTACTTATTTTTCTTGCTGTATATCCACTTATTGTTGGTGTTACTATTGCTTTACATTTTAAACGTATCGCACATTCTACAGCACTATAAGCAACACTTCCTGTTATATCTTGTTTTTCAGTTCTCATAGTTGTGTCTAAAAATTCATAGTAATTTTGATCTACTTCTGTTTCTTCTATTATTTTTGACATTATTTCTAAAGATTGAACAGGATAATTTCCTATAGTTGTTTCACCATTTAGCATAACAGCATCAGTACCTTCTAATACTGCGTTTGCTATATCGGCTACTTCTGCTCTAGTTGGTCTTGCGACATTTTCCATACTTGATAATAATTCTGTTGCTACTACACTTATTTTTCCTGCTATATGACATTTATTGATTATCATTTTTTGTATTTTTGGTAATCTTTCCATAGGAAGTTCTACTCCTAAATCACCACGTGCAACTATTATTCCTTCACTGTTTTTAATTATTTCATCTACTTCATCTAATGCATGTTCATTTTCTATTTTGGAAATAATAGCAATATGATCATTTCCTAAATTTATTAACATATCATTTACTGATAATACATCTTCATAACTACTTACTTTAGATAGCGCTAAATAGTCTATATTTAGTTCATTAGCTAATTTAATATCTTCTATATCTTTAGTTCTTAAAAATGGGATATTTAAATGTATTCCTACATTTACTCCTTTTCCATCTTCTATAAAACCACCATTTATTACTTCACATAATAAGTAATTAATTTCTTTATCTATTATTTTTAATTCTATTAATCCATCATTTATTTTTAATACATTATTTACTTTTATTTCATTTATCAAATTTGGATATGATATTGAAAATTTAGTTGAATCTCCCAATACTTCATCCATATATACTCTTATTTTATCACCTTTATTTAAGTAAGCTGATCCTCCACTAAAATGTCCTACTGTTATATCTGGTCCTTCTAAATCAAATAAAATTGCTGTATTAGTTTTTAATTCTTTATTTAAATTTTTTATTTTATTTACTATATCTTCACAAAATTCTTTATCTGCATATCTTAAATTTATACGAGCAACATCCATACCAGATAACATTAAATTCTTTAATATTTCTATATCCTTACTTGCTGGTCCTATAGTTGCTATTACCTTAGTCTTTTTCATATTATCACCCTTATTATTCTTATAACATTATACTTTATTTTTTTTATTTTTTAAATAGATTTTAAAGAAAAAATACCATTTCTTTCGAAATGATATTTTTATTAGTTTATTTGTTTCCCATCAACATATAATTTATATCCATTAAAATCAATATTACTATTAGTTGAATCTTCATTATCTAATTTTGTTATATAGCTATCTCCTGTTAATTTTAATGTTGAATCTTTATCTATTGTCAATGTTATTTCAGCTCCACTATTTTCATTATTGATACTTCCTTCATAATTTGAAGTAGTCATCTTCATATTTAAGGATGAAATATTATCTACAACTATATTTCCTTCGGCATCTTGATTATTCAAGATAAGATCTACGTCACCTCCATTTGAACCACTAATACCCCATGAATCACTTTGTATTCTTAAAAAATTACCATTTTCATCATTATTTATTATGATATTATTAGTTAAATTGATAGTAGCTTTAGTATTTGTAACATATATTGTATCTCCATTATTTGTAGTAATTTTACTATTTATACTTGTGAATTCTGATATTCCATTAGCAGCATCTCCACTCATTGATTGATATAGGAATATATTTTTATATGTTGTTGATTTTCCATTTAATTTATTGTTAGTATCTATTAATTCTACATTATTTAATGTTATTGAATTTTTTCCTTCAATAACTATACCTTCAGATGCATTTGAAACTAATTTAGCATTGTTTACTGTTATAGAAGCTGTTGAATATATAGTTGGTGAACCTTGACCATTTGTTGTATATGTTCCACCATCTACACTTACTGTTCCACCTCCTCTATCACTTCTAATAGCAGCTGATGATATGCCTGAAGTAGTTATAGTTAAATTACTTGCTATCATATTACCACCTCCAGTTGTCATAATTCCTCCTGAATTATCTTTCGTTGTTGTTATTGTAGAATCACTAATAGTTACTTTAGTTCCATCTCCACTTGAATTATTTGTAGTAGCACTTCCTCCATAACTAAATACTCCATTTGCTCCAGTAGCATCTGTTGTTATATTTAAATTTTTTA
>CAKOWF010000047.1 GCA_934122215.1 uncultured Bacilli bacterium
CAGCATATTGTTATGCTGCTTTTTTATCAAATCCATATTTACGATTGAATTTTTCAACTCTACCTGTTCTAGCTACTGCACCTTGTTCACCAGTGTAAAATGGATGACATTTATTACATGTTTCTAAATGTAATTCTGCTTTGTTTGATCTTACTGTAAAAGTATTTCCACAAGCACAAGTTACTTTAGTTTCTACATAGTTTGGATGTATTCCTTTTTTCATAATAATTCTCCTTCCGCCATAACTTTTATAAGTCATAGAAATTTACTTGTATAGTATAACAATTTTTTTATGATTTTGCAAGTGCTTACTATTATATTTTATGTTTTTTTGTTATAATATTACCGAAAGGAATGGTTTTATGAAAAAATTTATTAAAAATTTTATAGCAGAATTTAAAGAATTTATATCAAAGGGTAATGTAGTTGATTTAGCTGTTGGTGTTATTATTGGTGGTGCTTTCAGTAAAATTGTTTCTTCTTTAGTTAATGATATATTAATGCCTATTATAGGGACACTTCTAGGAGGATTAAACTTTACTTCACTTTCATTTAAAATTGGAAATGCAGTTATATCTTATGGAAATTTTATACAAAATGTAGTTGACTTTTTAATAGTAGCATTCTGTATATTTATATTTGTTAAAATTATGAATAAATTACATAAAGAGAAAAAAGAAGATGTAAAAACACCTATTAAAAATGATGAAGTTAAATTATTAGAAGAAATAAGAGATTTATTAAAAAAAGAAGCAAAGAAAAAATAATGGATTAATTAGTCCATTATTTTTATTATTTAACGAATGGTAATATTGCCATAAAACGTGCTTTTTTTACTTCATTAGCAACATGTCTTTGATGTTCTGAACAAGTACCAGTTACTCTTCTAGGTAAAATTTTTCCTTTATCAGCACTTACATATTTTTTAATAATTTCTGCATCTTTATAATCTACAGTTTTACCAGCACACATTTGACAAACTTTTTTCTTTTTTCTATAAAATTCAGCCATGTTTATTCCTCCTTTTCTAATCTAGGAAACTATCATCTATTGATACGCTATCTCCAAAATCAGCAAATGGATCATTATCTACGTTAACATCATTCATTGGAATATCTTGATAATCATAAGGAGTTACTGATTGATTAGAATTTTGTCTACTTTGAGCTTGACTTTTTGATTCTAAGAATTGTACATTATCAGCTACTACATCTAATGAATATCTTTTATTTCCATCTTTATCATCATAACTATTAGATTGTAATCTACCTTCTATTGAAACTAAACTACCTTTATCTAGAAAATTACAAACATTTTCAGCTTGTTTTCTCCATATAATTACATTTATAAAATCAGTTTCTCTTTGTCCTTGACTATTACTAAATGTACGATTAATAGCTACTGAAAATCTAGCGTATGGAATATTTGATCCAGTATATCTTAATTCTGGTTTTGCAGTTAATCTTCCTATTAACATTACTCGGTTCATATAAATACCTCACTTCTATTTTTCAATTTTTGTAATTAAGTGACGAACTATATCATTACTAATTAAAGCTAAACGATCAAATTCATTGATTGCCTTGTCATCATTTGCTTCAATTTCATAAATATAATAGTAACCGCTTTTAAATTTTTTAATTTCATAAGCTAGTTCTCTTTGTCCCATATCTTTTTTGTCTATTATTTTAGCACCATTATCAGTTAAGATTTTTCCAAAGTTTTCAATAACTTTTTTTATTTCATCTTCTCCTAATGTAGGTCTAACGATAAACATAATTTCATAGTTTTTCATTTCTACACCTCCTTTTGGTCATACCGGCTAATTACTTAGCAAGGAGTAAATTAATACTCGTAAAAGATTATAACAAAAAACTCTTTAATTGTAAAGCCTTTTTATAATTTATGATTATAAATTAAAAATATACTATTTCTAGTATATTTAATCTCTATTTTTACCAAATAATTCTAATAATCTTAGGAATATATTAATAAAATCTAGATATAATTCTAAAGCACCTATGATTGCTAGTTTATCTCCATCATAAATACTTTCTAATTGTTTAATTTTTTGCATATCATAAGCGACATATATCATAAATACTATTAAACCTATAATACAAAGGACTAAATCAAAACTTTCACTTCCAATAAACATATTGATTAATGTACAAATTATTATTCCAAATAATAACATCAACAATATTGTTCCTATTTTACTTAGATCTATATTAGTTGTTGCTCCTATTACTGCAAATACTCCAAATAATAAAGCACTTACTAAAAATACATATATAATTGATGTTAACTCATAAACAACAAATATTGATGAAAATGTTAATCCTGTCAAAAACGAATATAGTATAAATGATATTTTAGCTGTTGTTTCACTCATTTTATGTAATCTAGCAGTTAAAAATATAACTGTCGCTAATTCGGCTATAATTAATATAAAATACATTCCACTACTAAATATAGAAACCAACATATTTTCATTTGTTGATACAAAAAATCCTGTTGCAAATGTTACTAATAAACCTATACACATCCACATAAATATTTTCGAATAATTTTTCATTTTATCTCTCCTTACTATTTTTTATCAATATAATTATATTTTTTTATATAATTACCTATACATTAAATCTAAAGTGGCATATATCGCCATCTTGCATAATATATTCTTTTCCTTCTAGTCGTAATCTTCCTGCTTCTTTTACTTTTAATTCAGTTCCATATTTTTCTAGATCATCATAACTCATTACCTCAGCTTTTATGAATCCTCTTTCAAAATCACTATGAATTATACCAGCGCATTCTGGAGCTTTCATTCCTTTTTTAAATGTCCAAGCTCTACATTCATCTTCACCTGCTGTAAAGTAAGTAGCTAATCCTAAAAGATCATATGTTGCTTTTATTAATTTATCTAATCCACTTTCTTTTATCCCTAAATCATTTAAAAATTCTATTTTATCTTCATCAGATAATTCAGCTAATTCACTTTCAATTTTAGCAGATACAGTAATTACTTCTGCATTTTCACTCTTAGCATATTCTCTTACTTTATCTACATAAATATTCCCATCATTAACTAAATCTTCTTCTGATATATTAGCCATATATATTATTGGTTTAATAGTTAAAAAGTGAAAATTTTTAATTAACTTTAATTCTTCTTCTGTATATTCTAATCTTCTAAGTGGAATATTTTTTTCTAATGAATCTTTTATTTTTTCTAGTAATTCTACTTCTAATTTTGTTTCTTTATCTTTAGTCATCATAGCTTTTTTTCCAATTTTATTAATTCTATTTTCTACAATTTCTAAATCAGCTAACATTAATTCAACATTTATTATTTCAATATCTCTTATTGGATCTACTCCACCTTCAACATGAATAATGTTGCTATCGTCAAAACATCTAACCACTTCTACTATAGCATCTACTTCTCTAATGTGGCTTAAAAATTTATTTCCTAAGCCTTCACCACTTGATGCACCCTTAACAAGACCTGCAATATCAGTAAATTCATATGTTGTTGGTACTAAACTTTTAGGTAAATATAAATTTTCTAAAAATTCTAGTCTTTTATCTGGAACTGTAACTACTCCAACATTTGGATCTATTGTTGCAAAGGGATAATTTGCTGCTAAAATATTTTTCTTTGTAATTGCATTAAATAGTGTTGATTTACCGACATTTGGTAAACCTACTATACCTGCTTGTAAACTCATAACATCATCTCTTTCGTAAAGTATTATATCATTTTTTTTATAAATTTAAAAGTATTAGTTAATTTTATCATACAGAAATGATAAATAGTATTAATTTCTAATTAAACTTATATGTAACATTAAAAAATATACTTAAATAGTTAAGTATATTCTTATATATAATTTATGTAATAGATTTTTATTTAATATTACTTGCAGCTATAGCTCCTTCACTAGCAGCTGTTATTATTTGATATAAATCTTTTTTTATAATATCACCACAAGCATAAATACCATCAATATTTGTTTTCATTTTATCATCTACAACTATGTATCCATTATCTAAATTTAAATTAACATTTTTAATAAAAGGTAATGTTGGTATTAAACCTATATATACAAATAAGCCATCTACTTTTAATGTTCTATCATTTAGTACAATACCATCTAAATATCCATTATTTTCTTTTAATTCTTTTATTTGTTCATTATAGATTATTTGAATATTTTTTAAATTTTTTACTTCATTAATTAATTCATAATCAGCTCTTAATTTTTCACTTCTATTTATTATTGTTATACTGTTACATATTTTTGATAAATATATTGCTGCTTCTAATGCACTATTTCCTCCGCCTAAAATTGCTACATCTTTGTTTTTGTAAAAAAATCCATCACAAGTAGCACAATAACTGATTCCTTTTCCTAACAAAGTATTTTCATTATCTAATTCTAATTTTCTAGGTGTTCTTCCTGTTGCTATAATAATATTTTTTGTTAAATATATATTATTTTTTGTTATAACTTCTTTTATAGTATCATTTTTTATATCTAATACTTCTTCATATTTAATTTCAATATTTAAATTTTCTATTTGTTTTTTTAAATTTTCTGAAAAAGTAAATCCATCAGTAGAAGTAATGGTTGGATAATTTTCTATTTCTGATGTATTTATTATTTGTCCACCAATTGCTTTTTTTTCTAACATTAATATATTAAGTCCTGCTCTTTTTAAATATATTGCAGCAGTACATCCAGATATACCTGCTCCAATAATTATACAATCAAAATGTTGATTCATTTGTATTTTTGATATCATTATATTTGTTAGAAAAAATTGAACCCTGACGTAATTTTATAAAATATATAACACCTACTATAATTATTATAATTGAAACTAATTGAGCAATTCTAATATTGCCTAACATTAAGCTATCCGTTCTTAAACCTTCTACTATAAATCTTTCAATACCATATAGTACTAAATATATACAACTTGTTTGACCTATTTTTGTATATTTATTTCCTCTAATTATTAATAAAATTATAAATAATATAAAACACCATATAGATTCTATTAAGAATGTAGGAACATAATATGCACCATTAATATGCATACCATTTATTATAAAATTGGGTAAATGCCAAGCTTTTAGTGCTTCTAAAGTAGTTACTGCTCCATGAGCCTCTCCATTAAAGAAATTACCCCATCTTCCTATTGCTTGACCTAAAGCTACACTTACTACTAAAATATCTAGCATTCTTTTCCAATCAACTTTATATTTTTTACAATAGATAATTAAAAAAATAAATCCTGCTATTAATCCACCATGTATGGCAAGTCCACCTTCCCATATTTTAAAAATTGCTATAGGATTAACTGAATAATAATCTAGATTGAATATTACATAATATAGTCTAGCGCCTATTATTGATATAGGTATCATATAGAAAAATAAATTAATCATAAAATCTTCACTGATTTTCCATTTTTTTGCTTCATTTAGTGCTAGAGTACCACCTAATAGAAATGCTATAAAAATCATTATCGTATACCAATATATTGTAATTGGTCCTAGTTCTACTAATATAGGATTCATTGTATACCTTCTTTCATAGTTTTATTATATCATAGTTTAAATAATATTGTATTTTAAATTTTATTGACTTTTTAATTCAAATAGAATATCTCTTAATTCTGTTGCTCTTTCAAAATCTAAATTACGAGCACATTCTTTCATTTCTTTTTCTATTTTAATAATCAAATCTTGTTTTTCTTTTTTACTTAATTGTGGAGTATCTTTTTCTTCTATTTCTTTATTATTACTAATTAAATCTCTTATTTCTTTCTTTATTGTTGTTGGTATTATATTATGTTCTTTATTATATTTTTCTTGAATTTCTCTTCTTCTTTTTGTCTCTTTAATAGCTTTATCCATAGCATCACTTATTTTATCAGCATACATTATTACACGTCCATTTGAATTACGTGCTGCTCTACCTATTGTTTGAATTAAACTTCTATCACTTCTTAAGAACCCTTGTTTGTCGGCATCCATAATAGCTATTAATGATACTTCAGGTATATCTATACCTTCTCTTAATAAGTTTATTCCAACTACAACATTATATTTACCTAATCTTAAATCTCTAATTATTTTCATTCTTTCCAATGTTTTGATTTCACTATGCAAGTAAGCTACTTTTATATCTAATTTTTTTAAATAATCTGTTAATTCTTCTGCCATTCTAATAGTTAGTGTTGTTATTAATACTCTTTCATCTTTTTGTATTCTTAAATTTATTTGACTTACTAAATCATCTATCTGTCCCATTGTAGGTTTTACTTCTATTTCTGGATCTAATAATCCTGTTGGTCTTATTATTTGTTCTACTACTTTGCTTGCTTTTTCTAATTCATAATCACCAGGCGTAGCTGATACGCAAATTACTTGATTTATCTTTTTTTCAAATTCATCAAATTTCAAAGGTCTATTATCAAGTGCACTTGGTAATCTAAATCCATAATCAACTAAGACACTTTTTCTTGCTTGATCACCATTATACATTCCCCTAACTTGTGGTATTGTAACGTGAGATTCATCTATTACCATTAAGAAATCTTTAGGAAAGAAATCTAATAATGTTGTTGGTGTTTCCCCAGCTTTTTTAAGCGCTAAATGTCTTGAATAATTTTCTACACCTCTACAACTTCCTGTTTCTGATAACATTTCTAAATCATAATTAGTTCTTTCCATTAATCTTTGATATTCTAATAATTTATTTTCTTTTTTGAAATATTCCAGTCTTTCTTTTAATTCTACTCTTATATTTTCTATTGCTTTTCTTAATTTTTCTTCATTTACTACAAAATGTGAAGCAGCAAACAATGAGATAGAATTTTTACTATTTAATATACTTCCAGTTACTGTATCAATCTCATATATTTTTTCTATTTCATCGCCAAAGAAATCGACTCTAATACATTTTCCATGTTCGTTTACTGGCATTATTTCTAATATATCGCCTCTAGCTCTAAATGTTCCCCTTTTTAAGTCTAAATTATTTCTTTCATAAAACATATTTATAAGGTTCAACATTACTTCTTCTCTTGTAATATTATCTCCTACATTCAAAGTCATCATTGTATTTTTATAATCTTCTACTTCTCCTATACCATATATACATGATACTGAAGCTACAACAATTACATCATTAT
>CAKOWF010000048.1 GCA_934122215.1 uncultured Bacilli bacterium
TTTACATATAGCATACATTACATTTTAAGTTAATTTTTTATTTAACTCCTCTATTTTATTTCAAAATTTTTATATTTGAAATTGTTACTATATGAAACTATATTATTATTTTTATTTACATATTTAGTCTATCAAAAAAAGATACTTTTTTCAAGTATCTATTCACTAATTTCTTCTATTTTAGTTATTTCTAAATGATTGTTAGATGAATCAGTTTGTTCCCCATAAGTTAATGTTAATCTTATCTTAGTTGGATATCCCATTTCCTTTTCATATAAAATATTTGCTAAAACAATGTAATATGTTACATTATTTTTTTCTTGCTTTTTAATATTTTCTATATTAACTTCCTTTACAGTTGGTAAATCTTGTATTCTATCACCATATATATTATTTTCTACATTTTTATATATAGTATCTTTTGCTTTTTTTATAAAAGTTTCTCTTGAACTGCTTTCTATAAATTGTACACCACCTACATCATTTTTATTAATAGCTGATGACAACGAATAAAAATCTATAATGAATAATTTACTTACTAATTCAGCATACTTTTCTTCATTTTTTTCTTTTAAAGTGTTCTTTAATTCTTTAAAAGTTTCTTTAAAATAATCTGTATCATTATCAGTTAATTGATAATTATAATTTTCTATTGTATCTATGATTGCTGTTTCTTTAACCTTATTTTTTAAACTTTTAACAATTCCATATACTAAAAATACCAATATAATGAGTAAAGCAATAATAACAATAGATATTATATTATTTATTTTTTTTATTTTCATTTATATCGCTTCCTTTAAATAGACTTGAATATGTTTCTTCGAGATTAATTTTATTTTGCTTATGTTCTAAATAATAATTATTTAAAATTTCTTCTTCTGTCATTTTTAAAATTTCATGTATCTCTTTATTTTTTTGTTCTTTTCCTTTATTAGGATTTTCCATTATTGTATTTAAATATATATATCTTATTGTTGTAGAATCTAAATTTTGCATATTTCCTCCTAAAAATTGAACATAATTATTTCTGGTTTAAATATTAATAAAGCACCTATAATTATCATTATTAGTCCACCTATTAGGTGAGAATATCTTGTATATTTATTTGAAATTCCTGTTACTTTTGCTGTTTTAACAGCTATTAAAAATATAACAATATCGTCTATTAAGAAGAATATTATATATATTAAAACATATATAAAGTACTCTAAACTATTTAAATTATTTATTGTTAATATTTGTGTAAATAAAAGTGGTAATCCTGCTGAACAAGCAAGTTCAATTACATTAACACTTATAGCTAAAGCCATTATTCCAAGCATTGCTAGTGCAATATTATTTTCAGTTACATATTTTTTTATTTTTTCTATTATTTTTGAACGTTCCTCTTTATTTGTAACACTACATCCTGAATCTTTTTTTCTTTCTTTTAAATAATTTTTCAAATTCCAAGCTCCTGCTATAATAGCTATTACTGCTATTATATTTCTAAGCATTATTATTTGAGTCATTTTTGCTGTTATATTTATCCAAGCCATCATGAATAAGAAATATATTATTCCTGATGTTGCTAAAAAAGTAGTTCCTAATATTTTCATCTTTTTTTCATTTCCAGTTGAAATTAAAAAGCTTATTAAAAATATTAATATCCACATAGCACATGGATTAAATCCATCTATAAATCCTATTACTATAGCAACTATAGGAAGTGATACATCTTTGGCATGTATTTCACCTAATACAGGTAAAGTGAATTTATCTTGTGAACAAGGTTCTTCTTCTGTTTGTTCGTTGTCATTTGTTTGATCATTATCATTTATTTGATCACTATCATCACAAGTTTCATTCATAATATCATTACATTTATTTTTTAGACAATATTTAATTCTACTTTCAATTTCTGCCTTAGTATTATCATTAAATCCAGTTAACCCCAAGTTATCTATTACTGTAAATGGAACATAAGGATTATCTATATTTAATTTTGACTTTACACTAGCCATCAATTCGGCATTTTCTTCATTATGCCATGTTTCATATTTAACTATATTGAAATCATAATATTCCTTTAGTTCTTCTAAATATTGTTGTTCTCTCTCACAATGTGGGCATTCTTCACCATAGAACAAGTACAAATTAACTTCTTTTGCTTCTACATTTAAATTAAAAGCAAAGAATGTAAATAATAAAATTAATATTTTTTTCATAATAATTCCTCTATCCTGTTACTTACTTCTTTTTCAGTTTTTTCTCCAATTAATCTGGCTACTTCAATATTATTTTTATAAATGATTATTACTGGTAATATTTCATTTATTTCATATTTACTAATATCATCCATATCATAATCTAAATCTAAATATTCTAAATTTGGATATTTTTCTTTTATATTATTCCATATAGGATATGTAATTATACAGCTACTACACCATATAGCACTTATTCTAACTAATTTCATATTTCACCTATTTAAAGTCTAATCTTTCTATATTTTTTTTAAAACTTTTAATAAATGCATCTATTTCTTCTTTAGTTGTAACATAAGAAATACTAATTCTTATACTATGTTTAGCTTTTTCTATATCACCAGTTACTTCTAATACTGCCTTGCTTACCGGATTATTTGATGAACAAGCAGATTGAGTTGATATAAATATTTCATCTTCTTCTAAAGCATGTAGCATTGTTTCTGGTTTTATATTTAATACGCTTAAATTTAATACTTGTGGTATTGAATTTTCATTACTATTTATTGTTACATTTTTTATATCTTTAATATTTTCTTTTAAATAATTATTTAATTCCATTACATATTTTTCTTTTTTATCTAAATCATCAAGCGCTAATCTTAAAGCTTTTGATAAAGATACTATAAGTGGTAATGCTGGTGTTCCACTTCGATATATAGTTGTTGATTTTCCACCATGTATTAATGGTATTAAATCAATATTTTCTTTTTTTATTAAACATCCTATTCCTTTTAATCCAAATATTTTATGGGCTGAAAATGATACTAAATCTACATCTTTAAAATCAATATTTACTTTTCCTATACTTTGAGTAGCATCAACATGGAAATAGCAATTATATTTTTTTAATAATTTAGCAATTTCTTCAATATTTTGTTTTATACCAGTTTCACTATTTACACTGGCAATACTTACTAAAACTGTATCATCTCTTAATTTATTTTTTAAATCTTCTAAATCTACTATTCCTTTATTTGTTTTTACAAAATCTATTTCATATCCTTGTTTTTGTAAATATCCAATTGGACCATATATTGATGAATGCTCTAAATTTGTTGTAATAATATGTTTACCAATTCTAGAGTATCTTTCACATATTCCTTTAATTGCTAAATTATTTGATTCACTTGAACCACTTGTATATATTATTTCGTTTTCTTTTACATTCAATAATCTTGCTATTTGTTTAGTAGCACTTTCTTCTAGCGTTTTTGATTTAACTCCTAGTTTATGTAAAGAGTTAGGATTCCCTATGTATTCTAAACAAGTCTTATTAAAGCTTTCTAAAACTTCTTTATTTACTGGAGTAGTTGCTGAATAGTCTAAATATGTCATATTTTCACCTTCTAATTCATTATACATTATTTTTTTTAAAATAAAAAGAAAAAACATGAAAAAACTGACAAAAGTCAGTTTAAGGTTTTAATTATTTGTTATCGTTTATTAGCTATTAATTGTTGCATTACCATTAGCATTTACAGTTACTGATTTAGCATAAATGTTTGTAAAAGTTAATGTTGCAGTTGTTACTTGTCCATTAGCAATTGTAACTGTACTACCTTTTGAAGCTTTATCACCTTTTACATTTACTTTAAATGATGGAGCAGTTCCTGTAGCAGGTTTGCAAGCACCTTCTGAACATGTTAAAGTAACTCCATCTTCTCCTACTGTATAAGTTCCATCAGCTACTGAACCATTACCATCTAATTGGGTAGTCATTATTGTTTTTTCTACAGCTTCTACATAGTATTGAGCACTTGATTTTGCTGATCCTTGTTTTGCTGTATCAATTACACCTAAAATCATTGGTGTAGCGATTAATGCTATGATTGCTAAAATTACGATAACTGCTAATAATTCTATAAGTGTAAACCCTTTATTACTTTTCATTTTCTTTCCTCCTACTTTCTTACAATACTAATTTAACATATATAATTTTAATAGTCAATATGCTTTACATAGAAATTGACAACTTAATTATTAATAAAATTGGTACCATTTATAGTTTAATTACTTTTTTTATATTTATACAAAAATTTATAATTTTCTATTATTTTTTTCTGCTTTTGTTTTTTCAAACAATGAATTTGATAATAAAAATGCCAATTGTTGATCAGTCATTTTATAGTTTATTTCAACATCTTTTTGTTCTAATATATATATCATTAAAGGTCTAATTTCATTAGGTTGAATTGATTGAATCAATTTTTTTCTTAAATTAATGTCGCTATTTGAATCAATGTTTCGTGTAAAATAACTATAATTATTATTAATTGCTTCTAACAATGCTTTTTCTAAATATAACTCATTATTATATTTTTTATAAGTACAGCAAAGTGCTGTAGTAAGTAGTTCTGCTTTTTCTTTGATATTTGTTTTTTTATTGAAAGATTGTATTTCTATCTTATTTCCTGTTATATTTTCTTTTTTACGATATTCATTTTGATAGCCAAAATATTTTTGCATATCATCATTAAAAATATAATGTGGTGGTTGATTTTTCAAATAATTAATAAAATCACTATATGTATATAAACTATCTTTTTGCTTTATGTATCCAGATATATCATATCCAATAGTTGCATTATAACTTCCTTCACTTCCCTTGTCTTTTACTAATCCAACAGTATTAAAATTAGGAACAAATGGAGATAATTTATTTTTTCCTGTAGATAGATAATTATTATGTTCAATAAAATTAATTATTTGTAAAACATTTTGATAACCCATTACTCTTATAACTACATTATCGCATCTCATTTTGCTTGAAACTTTCATATCAACAGGAATATCGTTTTTTTTGAAATATTCTATTAATATTTTTACACCTTTTTCTAAATGATTATAATCTAATGGTAGATAAATTTTATAATTATCCATTCCATTATAATCATAATTATCTGTTCTAATTCCCCACCAATTATCTGTAGAATAGCATTTGCCATTTAATCTACTTTTGTTAAATAATGTATCTCTTGTATATTTAGACCATTTTGAAAAAAAACTAATTGTTTCTTTAGGATTTAGGTTTTGCAAATCTTCTTGTTTTAAACCATAATTTCTTGTTAAATTTATTATTTCATCAAAAGAAGATTCTAAATTTCGGTATTTATATGCTTCTCTTAGTAATTTTTCTATTTCTTTTTGTTTTAATAAATCCATATTATCACCACTATTAATATATCAATTTTATATATTATATTCAATTATACTTTACGTTTTTAGACAAAAAAGAATAACTTCTTTTAAGAAGCTATTCTAGTTTTTAATACTTCGATTGCCGGACGAACAGCATAGCTACTATTAAATTGAACAGGTCCACTATTTAAATTACGATTAAGTGCAAATATAAGCCATGAACTACTGCCATATCTTGTATCTGGTGTTTCTAACCAATATGCTGTTATTGGATTAGACGAACTTGAATAAGTTGTGTTTTCCATTAAAAATTGACATTTTGTGCTTAGTGATCCAACATAAGTAATAGGATTTGAACCAGTTAAACATGCTGAAGTTACTTCTTGATAAGTTAATAATCGAGCAGAATATCCTTCATAGCTAAATATTGGTAAATTACCATCTGCTACTGATGTTTCTCCTTTTTCATTTAAAATTTGTCTTGATGTTTTTGTTAAACTTGTATTACTCCATTGTGCTGATGTTGGAAGTTGTTTTTTAGCTATTACTGGACCATAATTACTTTTTCCAGAATCATCATATGCTGATAAAGCCGTACTATTTGGTGTTCCATTAGAAACATTATTATAGTATACAAATACAGCTGTTTTTGAATCCATATCCGTTAAATAATAAAATCTTTCAGTTGTTTCATCAAAAGTTCCATCTCCATTGACATCACATGTATATGCATCACCAGTTGTTAATGTATCTCCAGGAACTTTTCCATATGTTATAGTTGAATTTACTGTATATCCATCAGCCAAACATGCATAATTAGAATCTGATTGTTGACATTTTTCACTATGTAATGTTGTAGCCTTTTTACACAATATTGAAACCGGTTTTGTATCATCACTTGGTTCTTCTACTATTTCACCATTCTTTGTTGTTTCTCCATTACAATTTATTACATATTCTCCTATTTTTAATGAACATGCTGTTACTTGGCCTTTTTCTATTTTTACCCAACTATCTTCTGTTGGTTGTTCTCCTTTTACTTTGACATCATATGTTGTACTTTTTAATTTACTTACTTCATATACTCCATCTTCTATATTTGTTTTATTTGTATCTAACATATTAGTAGCTATTGTTTTTTCTACTGCATCCAAATATCCTAGAGCACTTGATTCTGCTCCTCCTTTTTTTGCTTTTTCTATTATTCCTAATATCATTGGTGTTGCGATTAATGCTATGATTGCTAGTATTACTATTACTGCTAGCAATTCTATTAATGTAAACCCTTTTCTTTTCATTTTATCTCTCCTACTCTCATTATATGTTATCAAAAAAAGAGAGTTTATTCAATAAACTCTCTTCATATTTTATATAAATTTACATTAATAATTATTAAATATTTTCATTATAATATTCTTCTAATCTAATTAATTCATTGTATTTACATATTCTATCTGTCCTTGACATAGAACCAGTTTTAAT
>CAKOWF010000049.1 GCA_934122215.1 uncultured Bacilli bacterium
GTGGGCGATATAGGACTCGAACCTATGACCCCCTGCTTGTAAGGCAGGTGCTCTAACCAACTGAGCTAATCGCCCACGATACTGAGTGTAAAACACTTCAATAAAATTGACAATTTAAATTATACTATACTAGCTTTAATAATGCAATACTTTTTATGAATTTTTTTTATAATTTTCTATATTTTCTTTTATCCAAAAAGGTAATTTATAATCTAAAGTCTTAAAACCAAGCTTTGTTTCTATAATTTTTCTTCGTTTTCTACGATTTTGAATCCTATATGGTATATCCTTAATACTTAAATTCATATGATTTGTACTTACATCTATGTCTAATATTTTAACATTTATTATTTCATTTTGTTCAACATAATCACTTATATTTCTGACAAACCTATTTGATATTTCTGATATGTGAATTAGTCCCGAATAATCCTCATCTATTTTAATAAAGATACCATAAGGTTCAATTCCACTAACAATTCCTTTAACAATATCTCCTTTTTTGTACATAACAGACACCTCTTACGTGATTATATCACAAATTTATTAAAATAAAAAGTATTTACTATTTAATTGATTTGTTATATAATTTTTTTGGTGATGATATGACAGTTGAAGAACATATTAAAGAAATTATTGACATGCTTAAACCATTTTTAGCTTATGAAGGTGGCAGTATAGAATTTATTAAGTATGAAGACAATATTGTATATATAAAAATGCTCGGAGCATGCGCTGATTGTGTTTATGTTGATGACACTATATCTTCTAGCATAGAAAGTACAATTATGGAAGAAATTCCAGAAGTCAAAGGAGTTATTAATTTACCATCAGATTCTATTTAGCCACTCTATCTCAGGAATCTGAATATATTTTTTCAAATATTGATAAAGTCCCTTTAATAAATTTTCATAATATGGAGTAATTTCAATTACTTCTTTTATTTTATATTCATCTAAAATTCCATTCATTACTTTTTCATAACAATCAAAATAAAAACTAGGATAAAACATTCTAACAAAAAAATAATAAACTTCATTTTCATTTAGCTTAGAAATTGATAAATAATTTTTAATATCTTCAAATACATTTTTATCTGTTAATAATTTATTTTTAAAATACTCAGCTGCATCCCTTACTTTAATATCAATAATATAATTTAATGGATTATAAAACTCTAAAACTGTCTCATTATTTAATATTCTTTTATGTGATATTGAACTTATCACATCTTTTTTTTCATTCAACAAAATTATTCCATTTTCCACTATTCCTGCATAATAACTAAAACTATTTCTTATTAACTGATATTTTTTACCAAAATGTGACATTTGGTATTCAAAATAATCTATTTTGCTACTCCATAAATTTTTCCAATTAATTATATTCTTATATCCTTCAGTTATATTACCAAAGTACAAAATATCATTGATCATTATTTTCGTGTTTAGATTAATACTAATTTTTAATAAAACATATTGTTTTTGATTATATATAGTTGATATTTGATTATCTTTATTTAGTATTATTTGATGACTATATATTCCTCTTTTTAATATTTGTGTATATATTTCATATATTTTTTCTAATTCTTTATAATTATCATTATATAAATAAAAAATATAGTTTTCATTTTTGTAGTTAAAATAGTAATTATCCCCGTTAAGGCGAATATTTTCTGCATATATATTATAAAAGTAATTTAAAACATTTTTCATATATTCACCTCAATTTATTTTATGATTTTAATATTTATATATGAAAAAAAGGCTATTTGCCTTCTATTTTTCCGTATTTTGAGCGATATTCCCCTAATTCAATTAGCATATCTGCCATAACATTATTTAATTCTTCATTATCACTTTGTAATTTTAAATACATTTCTTTATAATCACATGTTTCTTGTATTGGAACTGGTGATATTTCTTTCATAGATGGTAATTCCTCTAATAGTTTTGATTCACCAAATTCATTAGATAAAATTGATAAGATTTTTTTATCTAATTTAAAATAGCGAGCTTCCTTTATCTTTATATTATCTAGATTATCTAAACTTAAATCAACAAAATCATTTAATTCATTATTTTTAAGTTCAGTAACTAATTTTTTTATTATTTGTTGAAGTTGTTTCCATTCTTGTTCATCTTTAATAGTTTTGGCAATTAATAAATTAAATTGTTTCATTATTTTAACAATATATAGTTTAATAAAATCTTTTTCATCAGTTTCATTTAATGTATATATTAGATAATTTGTATTTTTATATTTAAAATAGCGTACTACGTCTATTTCTATATTATTATTATCAAAACTTTTAATTTTTAATTTGCTCATACTAGTGCCCCTATTCTTCTTTATCATTATATCAAAGTATAATTTAATATTCAATAAAAAGATTCTAATTAGAACCTTTTTATTCAAAATAATTAATTTTCATATTTTCTTTAATTTTTTTAATATTTTCTTTTGCCACCATCTGTGCTTTTTTTGTTCCTTCTTTTAATATTTGCTCTACTAATTCTGGATGTTCTTCATAATATTTTCTTTTTTCTCGTATTGGTTTCAAGTAATTACTAATATTGTTTGCTAGTTCTTTTTTACATGCTACACATCCACGTTTTCCAAGTTTACATTCACTACATATATTAGCTAAATTGTCTTGACTATAAACTTTATGATAGTAGTATACCATGCACACATCAGGATTTGCTGGATCATTTTTTGTAATTTTATTTGGATCAGTTGTGGCTTTCATAACTTTTTTTTGAATTGTTTCTTCATCATCCTTTAAATAGATAGCATTTCCCAATGATTTACTCATTTTATTACCATCTAATCCTTTTAATCTTGAAACATTTCCTACTAATGCTTCTGGTTCCTTTAGTGTTTCACCATATATTGAATTAAATTTTCTTACAATTTCTCTACATTGTTCGATAAGTGGTAATTGATCATCGCCGACAGGTATTATATCAGCATTAAATGTAGTTATATCGGCAGCCTGACTTATTGGATAGCCAACAAACCCATATGTAACTGATTCGCCATTTTCTCCAAATAAAGCCTTTTTTTGAGCTATTTCAGTTTTTACAGTCGGATTTCTATATAATCTAGACATTGTTACCAAATTTGAATAAAATACCGTTAATTCTGCTACTTCTGGTATTTGTGATTGAATAAATATGGTTGATTTATTAGGATCAATACCACAAGCTAAATAATCGCATACTACTTCATATACATTTTTTCTTACTGATTCTGGATCATTGTAATGGTCAGTTAATGCTTGGACATCTGCAGTAAATATATATATATCATATTCTCCAGAATCTTGTAATTTTACTCTATTTTTTAATGATCCTTCATAATGACCTATATGTAATGGGCCTGTTGGTCTATCACCAGTTAAAATTATTTTTTTCATAGTTCACCTCTTCAATTAACATATAGAAGAGAATAGTACCATGTACTATTCTGCTTTTTGTTTATATTTTTGTTTTTCTTCCATCATATATTCAGTTACTGCTGTTTCTATTTCATCTAAAGCTTCTCTTTGAATATTTGATAAAGTAACAACTTCTTTTACCGTATCAATTATAACTTTTCCCCAAATTATACCCATTTTTACGTTTAAATCATTAAATAAATCTGGTGTAATTGATATTAAAAAATATCCAAATAGAACTCTTTTTGAAGCAAGTAAAATTCTTTTGTTTGTTATTACTACAGCATAAGTTGTAATTATATCTAATGGATTATCATTTTTTTGAGCTGCAAAAGCATATAATACTTTTTCTTCAGGATTTAAATGTTTTTCTATTATTTTAGCATGTTTTTTAAGTCTCCATGAAATTGTCATGGGATATTTCTTTTTAAATTTTTTTAGTTCTTCATAAACACTCATAACTTTCCTCCATGTAATTAAAACTTTTAAATTAAATATATTATATCATTATTATTATTTTTTAGCAATTAATAAGTTTTTTTGTTGTAATTAAAAACATATTAAATTAATTACTATAGAAAAAGCACATTTTAAGTGCCTACTATTTTATTGAATCTTGTAATATTTTTACTAATGCTTTGTTTCCTGCTTCTGATAAATGTATTCCATCTACCATAATATAATCATTATTATTTTGCAGTATTTCATAAAAATCAATAATTTTAACATTATCGGATATTATATTATTGGTAAAATTATTAATTGATAAAATATATATTTCATTATTTTTACATAATTCTATTAGATTTTGATAATCTTTTAAGCTTAAATTACTACTATTATCAAAGGCAAAAACTATTTTATTAGTTATTGTTCCATCATTTAATGATTTAGTTAATTCTTCTTCTAAAGTTTTATAATTAAAATTTTTATCTATAACAAATTTAGCATTTTTAAATTCATTTTGAATATTTTCAAATGCATTTAGTAAAATATTATTTCCATAGAATGTTATTTTATTTTTTTGTTCTTCATTATGTTTTTCTATTAGAGTTTGTTTTGCTTCGTTAAATTCTTTTAAATAGTCTTGATATATAGCATTAAATATTACTTCAGTATATACCTTTCTTCCTATTCCTGTTAAATGTATTCCGTCAGCATAAAAATATTCTGAATGACCTAAAGATATTGTATACCAATCAATAATATGTAAATTTGCATATGAACTAGCAAAGTTTTTTAACCTTATATTAGTATCTTGATTATTAGTAGTATTTAGCCAATACACTTTTCTATTACCACAATTTTTCATTATCTCTTGTTTACAAGCTGTTGAACAGTCCCCATTTGCGCCTAAATTTATAATTATAGGATTACCTAACATATTTTTTTCTTTTAATTCATTTAATATAGTTCCTGCCTTCCATGCTGTACGTGATACTTTAGCATCTATATATCCATTTGGAAATTGTGTATTTAAATTTTGAATAGCTCCTAACATTACCGAATCACCTATTCCAGTTATTGGTAAATTTGACACTATTTCTTTTAAGTTATTTTGATTATTGTCTAAACTTTCTAATGTTTTTATCCATTCGTCATTTTCTTTTTGTAATTGTGATGCATATTTTTCTTTATTTTGCTCTATTAACTTTTCATTTTGTTCTAATTGTTCCTTTAATTCATTCATTTCTTTTGAATGATCTTCTGAGATTATATATTTATAACATCCATGTAGTGCAATAATAATGAATATTATCATTACTATTAATTTTAGAAATTTTAATTTTTTATTATTGATTGCAAAATGTAATAAATATGATAATATAATTATTACTAATATAACTAATGGCAAATAAAATATATTGTTCACGTTAATATATTGAAATATAAATATTATTGGATATTGAAATAGATATATTTCATAACTTATATTTGCTAATGACTTAATTACTTTATCTACTATAGATATCTTTTTTGATTGTAGAGTTCCATAATCTATTAATCTACATGTTAATATAGTTACTAAAATCATACTATAAGCATAATATGATGATTTAGCATCTACAAGTATGAAAAAGCAAATCATTATTGATAAATATATGTAGAAAATTACTTGACTTATTTTTTCTTGTTTTAATTTTTTGGGTATTAATCCACCATAATATGAATGAATAAATCCTAATGATAAACCAAATAATAATGAAAATATTCTTGTAAATGTATTATAATAGGTAATCATCATATTTTGTGTTAAATTAGATTTGTAAAAAAATAGAGCCATTATAACTGAATATACTATTGTGATAATACATGGTATTATTTTACTTATTTTATCCCCAACTTTACGCAAAATTTTAAATATAATTGGAAAAATTAAATCGTATTGTAATAATATTGATATATACCATAAATGCATAAATGGTGAACTTACATGTCTTGCAAAATAATCCATATTAGCATTTAGTTGCCAAAAATTATTATATCCTAATAGTACTGATGTTGTTTCTGGTTTTAAATTAAGCCAACTAATATTTAGTATAGATACAATAGATACCGACATAAACACAACTATTATTAATGGTATATATATTTTCTTTATTCTGTTATAATAATATTCTAATATATTAAATTTTTCTTTTTTAAAAGCTGATATGCATGATAAATAACCACTTAGTACAAAAAATGTACATACAGCTAAATAGCCTCCTTTTAATATGTTTAAATGGTATAACAATATTGCTATGCAGGCTAATAATCTAATTATATCAATATTTTTATAATATTTTTTTATATGTTCCATACTTCTACCTCTACTATAGATTATTATAACACTATTATAAGCAAATATAAATTTAAAAATTTAAAAATTTAAAAATAGAGCATATTTTTACTCTATTTAAGAATTATTTGATCAGTTAAAAAAAAATTAATAATTATTTAATTTTTTCTGATATAATTCAACCATATTTTAAACTCCTCATCTAAAGGTATTCCATCATACTTTTCTCTAAACCATTTTTGAAATTCTAAATATTTTTCATATGAAGTTATTTTACTACATATGGTATCAAACTTATAATTTGTTTTTTTTAAATACAATTATCAATTGGAATATAATACTCATATGTTGATTCTGTTATTTTATGATCAAGCATTGATATATATTTCAATGCCATATTTATCAATTTCGGTGTTTGGCTATATGTTAATATTTCTTCTGAAAAACTGATTAATTTGTCACAAGCAAACTTATGCCATTTATCAAAATTTT
>CAKOWF010000050.1 GCA_934122215.1 uncultured Bacilli bacterium
TCTTTATTTACTTTATTCCAATCATTTTCTTCTTTTTCTGTTATTCTTTTATAGTATGTTATTAAATCAAAATCTAAATTTATTTTAGGGCCAAATGTTGGATTACCTAATTCTTTAAATTTTAGATATGATTTTTTTCTAAATTCTGTCATCCAAGATGGTTCGTTTTTTAGTTTTGATATTTTTTCTACCACATCTATATTAAGATTTTTAAATTCCATATCATCACCTCTTTATCTGATTTACTACTTTTTCAAATCCCCACCATGGAAGTAAAGCACATTTTTTTCTATTTGGCTGTTTATAAATATCATCATATGCATTTGCTTCTTCTAGAATTTCACTATTATATTCTTGCTCATTTAACATTTGATTGAAATTTTTATATATTTCTATTGCTTCATCTAAAGTTTTACCTATTATGGTATTTATCATTACTGATGTTGAACTTGTACATATAGCACATGCTTCTCCATCAAATCTGGCATCAATAATTTTGTTATTTTCTATTTTTACCATTAAATTTATTTCATCTATGCAAGATTCATTATTTGTATTTACTAATATATAACTATCATCATCTATTAATCCTTTATTAACAGGATTTTGATAATGTTCTAAAATTATCTCTCTTTTTAAATTTTGATCCATAAAATCACCATTTATAGTTTAACACTCAATTTATTAAATTACAAGAAAAATACCTTGTAAAGGTATTAATTATTTTATTCCATATCTTTGATTAAATTTTTCTATTTGACTAATTCTTTTTACTTTTCCATTACCTTCTTTTTCATAATCATTTAAATCAATAAAAGGTAGTTTACCGGTATTTAAACATGGATACATTGTTATTATATGATTAGTATTTTGAAAAGCACATACAAAAAAATAATCTGTACTTACACCACTAACCGTTCCACATTTGTCATATTTAAAAATATATTCATTTTCATATCCTCTACTATTTAATTTTTGCTCATTAGGTAATATTTCTTTTAATTTATTAACTATGTCTTCTAATGAAAAATTATCATTAAATATTGAATTTACACCATTAATTTCACATAAATTATTATTGAAATGATTTTTTATATGCTCTATTGCCATTTTTTCATCATAATTATTTATTTGTTTACATATATATTTTTCATTTTCTATATTTTCAATAACTAAATTTCCTAATTGTTTTTTAAGATACGTTAAAAAAGAAAGTCGACATTTTTTACTTAAAGTAGGATTTTGAAGTATTTTCTTACATTCATCAAAATTACCTTGATAACTATTAAGATATAATTTAATTTTTAATATTTCTTGCTCATATTCTAATGCTTTATCTAATAGTTCTACAACATTCAAATATTCTTGTACTAATTCTAATTCATTAAGTTTTAACAATATATGACAATAAAATATTATAGTTTTAATATCATTTGGATATTTTTTTAAATATTTTTGAACTTCTGATAGAGCATAGTAAATATCATATTGATTGAATTTTTTATATGCCATACTTAAAGCACTCATATTGTAATATTTACTTTTCATATTAAATCCCCCTTTTATGTGTTGCTTATTATAACATATGTATATTAAAATGTGAAGAAGAATTGTTTAATTTACAATAAAATATGCATTGGATATTTTCAATCTTTTATTATTGATTAAATTTATCTAACAGTTATTTTTTTATTATTGATTTTAATATTAAGAACAAAATTCAATATCATAATATTTATATATATTTTTTTAAATTAATCAATTTCCTAATTTTTCATATTCTTTCATAAATTTATTTATATAAAAGAAAAAGGCTATCTAGCCTCTACAATCAATTTAATAGCAGTTCTTTCGTCTCCTTCAATTACAATGTCTGTAAATGCAGGAATACATACCAAATTTTTACCTGAAGGCGCTACAAAACCTCTAGCTATTGCTATTGCTTTTATCGCTTGATTTAAAGCTCCAGCACCTATTGCTTGTATTTCTACGGATCCTTTTTCTCTAAATACATTCGCTAAAGCTCCAGCTACTGAATTTGGATTTGATTTTGATCCAACTTTAAGTGTTTCCATAATAATTAAATCATTCCTTTCTTCAATTTAACTATATGTTGAAATATTAAAAAAATGACAGCCTAAATAACTGTCAATTAAATAAATTACATAGTATGTTGGTTTGAAATAGAACTCTCTAAATAATTTTCATACTCTGTAGTTATATCTACTTTATCTAAACGTTTATACTTTTTTTCATCTCTAAATATATGTGATGATGAAGCCATATTACTTATAAAATCATCTAGGTTTTCTTTTGTAGGTTCATCTAATAATTTTAAATCAAATAATTTATATTCTATTTCATCTAATGAGCTTAATTCTTTCTTATTATTTCTAGCTTTATAATTTCTATTAGCTATTTCATTTATTTTACTAAATTTATCCCCAAATTCAATACTTCTTTTACTTAATTCATTTCTGAAATAATCTGGTTCATTTTCTTTATATGCATACCAAAATGTTGATAAATCAAATATTCTAGTTAATAAGTTAGCATATACATATTCATCAGATTCAAAAAATTCGCTACTTCTATCCATTCCAACTATATTAAGAGTTAGAATTTCTCTAAATCCCTTATTTAGAGCTTCATAATTTTCATTACCAAAGCCACTACATTTCATATCAGGATTATAATATGCTATATTAAGTGCTATGTCCATAAATAAATTATTTAAATTAATATCTTCTCTTTTTAAATATTTTTTATTTATTATAACTTTATTTTGTAATCCATTATATTTGTAATCAATAATACTGTTATCAAATATACTTGAATATTCAATTGTTAATCCATCTGCTCTTAAGTCTAAATCACCTTCTGATGTTGAAAAATAATTATAATTTTCTGGTACTTGACCATTTAAACTTTCTTTTATTCTTTTTTTATAATAATCAATACTTCTTTGAATACCATCTTTTATTTCATTAATACTAACCATTATCCTCACCCTTTAATAATTTTAACATAAATTTATTATAATTTCTATATTTTTATTTTAAAATGACAAAAATCTCCATTAAGGAGATTTTCTTACATCATATTTTCTAGCGCATCATCTATTTGTTTCATCTTTGAATCCATGAGTTTGTTCATTTTTTTCATAATCGGTTTACTATACTTTTGATATGCCAAAACGGCTCCTGCACCTAAACTCATAAGCGCTAAATCTTTCATTGCTTTCATAATTTCACCTTCTTGCTAAAAAATATGAATGTGTATGTACATACACTACTATTTTAGTATTTTTTTTATTTATTATACATGGAAACTAATATATTTTTTAAGTTTGTTCTTCTTATTATTTCATTTTGATTATTAATACTCATTAAAAATGCATTTGTCTCACCTATTAGTATTAATTTTTTCTTAGCTCTAGTAATTCCTGTATATATTAATTTTTTATATAGCATTCTATGATAGCTCATACATATTGGCATTATTACTAAATCAAATTCACTACCTTGGGATTTATGAATGCTAATAGCAAAACCATGCTTTATTTTTACTAGATCTTTTGGCAAATATTTTACACATGTATAATCATATTGAACATATATTTCCGTTTTTTTGCTCTCACTCTCATTTTCATTTAATATTTTTATGATTGTTCCAATATCTCCATTGAATACATTTTCATCTGGATTATTAACAAGTTGTAATATTTTATCATTTTCTCTATATATTATATCACCTATTTTTATTTCTTTTTTTGTAACATCTTTTGGATTATATATATCTTGTAATTCCTTATTTAAATTATCTATTCCATTTATACCAGCATACATAGGTGCAAGTATTTGAACATTTTTATAATCATACCCTTTTTCTACTAGTTTAAGCGATAAATTTTTAAGATTTTTAATAATACTTTCTTTGGAACATTTTAAAAATGTATAGTCATCTTTTGTTTCTAAAAATTCTTCTGTTACTTCATTATTTTTTATATCATGAGCTAGTATTGGAATGTATGAATCTTCACTCTGTCTATATATCATTTCTAAAGATATTGTATCTATTACTTCACTATCTATTAAATCTTTTAATAAATTTCCTGGGCCTACACTTGGTAATTGGTTATAATCACCTACTAATATTATTTTTATATTTTGTGTTAAACCCTTTAATAGTGAAGAAAATAATTCTATATCAATCATACTAACTTCATCTATAATAATTAGTTCACTAAAATCAGGGTTGTTTTCATTTACCAAAAATTTATTATCATCTTTACTCCATTTTAAAAATCTATGAATTGTTGATGAAGGATATGAAGTTGCTTCACTCATTTTTTTACTTGCTCTACCAGTTGGAGATAATAATGCTAGATGTTTAGTTGTTTCTTCAAAATTATATTTGTTTAATTTAGAATACAAATCTACAATGCCTTTTATAATAGTTGTTTTACCTGTACCAGGCCCTCCTGTTATAATTGTGATATTATTTTCCAATGATTTTTTTATTGCATTTACTTGTTCTACATTATATTCAATTTTATTTTCTTCTTCTAATTCTACTAAATATTTATCTAATTTTTTATAATTATTTTGTTCTTTGCTTAGTAAATATTTTATTTTATCTTTTATATATATTTCAGCATCATATATTTCTTTTAGAAAATATTTATCTTCATCTAGTTTTACTTTATTAAGATATCTTAATTCATCTAAATACAGTGCTACATCTTCACTATATATATTAATATGTAACAAATTAGATGCTTCTATAACTATTTCTTCTAAAGTAAAATATGTATTTCCAGTTTTGTATGTTAAATTTTTAAGTGAATAATATATTCCAGCTTTTATTCTTCTTTCATCATCATCTTCTATATCTAATTTATGTCTAAGCATATCTATTTTAGGAAAACTTATATCTAATTCATCTAATAAATTATATACATTGTACTCAATTTTATATATTGTATCTCCTTTATATAAATTATAAATTGATAGAGAATCTTTCATATTGAATCCTAGTTCTGATAAATATATTACCGTTTTATGACTTTCTTCATATTTGTTTAAAGTGTCATATATTGTATCTGCTTTTTTTATAGTCATTTTTGGAACTAATAATAAATTTTCTTTGCTTTCTAATATTAAATCCAATGCATTATTACCTAATGTATCTACTATACTTTTAGCTAAAGATTCTCCTATTCCTTTAAATAGATCACTACTTAAGAATGCTACTATTCCATCTTTATCTTCTGGTAATAATCTCTCATATTCAGAAACACTATATTGTAATCCATATTTAGGGTGTTCTATTAATTCTCCTTTTAAAACATATGTATCGTCTTCTATTAATGAAGCAAAATATCCTGTAAAAGTTATGGTTTTATTTATGTAATCTTTTAGTTCTTCATGATCTGTTTCTTTTATTTTAAATAATCCAACTATATATCCTTTATCTGTTTTAAATATTTGTTTTGTATATATTCCTTTTACGTACATATGAATCACCTTAACAATTATATCAAAATTTTTTATTCTTTTGAATAAAAGTTAATTATTTATACATTATAATTTTGAAAGGAGAATTTTATGGAACAAGTACCTGTAATGATTTCTACTAAAGATTTAGCATATTTAACTGATATTTTTTCTTGGAATTATAATGCTTCTAAAGTAGCTCATAATTATTTTAGTATTACTAATAATCAAGAACTTAAGGATGTTTTTCATGATGTATTTTTAATTCATAAAGAAATATGTGAAGATGTACTTGATATTTTAGAATAGGAGGATATTATGTTAAAAAAAGAAAACCCTAAAATGAAAGTACCTAGTGGTATTGAAATTAATGATAAAGATATGTTAACAGCTTTACTTGAAATTGAAAAAAACATGAGTGTTAATTTAACTATAGCTATGAATGAAGCAAGTAACGAAAATTTATATGAAAGATTATTTGATTCATTTGAAACTATTAAAGATTTGCAAAGAGATTTATATGAAATTGCCTTTAGATATGGATGGTATTCATTAGAAGAAGCTGAAGATAGTAAAGTTAGTGAAGAATACAATAAATTAAATGAAGAAATAAATGATTTAAATTGTATAGATTAAAAGGTACTTGAAAAGTACCTTTTAGTTACCAAAATATCCATTATATACTTCTTTAGTTTCATTAACAACTACAAAAGCATTTGGATCATATTTTTT
>CAKOWF010000051.1 GCA_934122215.1 uncultured Bacilli bacterium
AATTGGATAACAAAAGAAAAAGATGAAGAAATGATAAAAAACACACAGTTAAGAAGAGCAAAGGAAGATGGAATATCTCAAGGTATATCACAAGGGATAACACAGGGAATACATCAAGGAATCGATGTCGGTAAAAAAGAACTAGTAAAGAAAATGTTACAAAATGGAGTTTCAATAAATGAAATATCTAGAATTACTGATATATCTTTGGATGAAATTAATATATTAATTAATAATTAATAAGAAAGTAAAAAACTTTCTTTTTTTCGACAAAAAAAGACATATGAAAATACTAAAATGGTATTGGTGATATTATGAAAAACACAATTATATCAATTTTTATATGTTTAATTATTGGACTAGCTTTATCTTTTTCTTTGTTTAAACAATATGAAAAACCAGTAGGAAAAGAAGTTCAAACTGTATATTTTTTACAAATATCAGTATATTCAGATATAGATACCTTAAATAAAAATATAAATATAAATCAATATATTTATAGTGAAGAAAAAGATGGTGTTCATGTATATGTAGCAATTACAAAGGATAATAAAGACTTACTAGAAGAATTTTTCCAAAATAAAGGATATCAAGTATATACAAAAGAGGTAACGATGTATAATGAAGAATTTTTAAAAGAACTAGAAAGTGCTGATATGTTATTAAAACAGGTAACTGATGAAAAAAGTATAATGGCAATAATAAGACAAGTGTTAGAAAAATATGAGGTAACAAAATGAGTACTATAAAAGAATTGATTGAAGAAGAGAGGCCAATAGAAAGGTTTTTAAGAGTAGGGAAAAATGTTAGTAATGAAGAATTACTTGCCATTCTTATAAATCATGGAATGAAAAATAAATCTAGCAAGGATTTAGCAATTAATATATTAGAAAAATTAGACAAAATAGAAGATTTAAAAAATATAACATATGAAGAATTAATAAAAATAGATGGAATAGGTACTAAGAAAGCAGTAACTATATTAGCTGCTTTAGAACTTGGTAATAGAGTAATCAATAACAGAAAATTAGAACTGAAAGAAAAAATGACAGATCCAAATATTCTTTATGAACATTATAAAGTAGTATTAGAAAACTGTTATCAGGAACATTTTTACTGTATATATTTAGATAATCAAAAAAGAATAATAAAAGAAAAGTTACTTTTTGTTGGAACAATAAATTATAGTATAGTACATCCAAGAGAAATATTTAAAGAGGCATATACTTTATCAGCAACTTCTATAATATGTATACACAATCATCCATCTTTAGATATAACGCCAAGTAAAGAAGACAAAATACTAACACAAAACCTAAAAGAAGTAGGAAATATATTAGGTATACCTATAATAGATCACATAATTATAGGAGACGGATACTATAGTTTTTTTGAAAATGGTGAATTATGAAAAAAGAATTAAAAAAATACAAATATTTAATAATTGTAATAGTAATATTACTATGTTTAACATTACTTAGTATAACCCTAAAAAGAAAAGAAACAACATCACTAGAAGGCAATATTAAAGATATGGGATTAACAATAATTAAAATATTATATGAACCAATAAAAAATATCAAAAATAAAACTAAAGAATATGAAAAATTAAAAAACATAGAAATAGAATATAATCTAAATAAAACTATAATAGAAGAACAAAAGAAAACTATAGAAAATTTAAAACAATTAACGCAAATAAATTATACATTAGAAGATTATAAAGAAATAAATTCTAGTGTAATAAAAAGAAATTTAGATACATTTTATATGAATATTACTTTAGATAAAGGTGAGTTAAATGGGGTAAAAAAAGATTCAGCAGTTGTAAATAAAGATGGAATGGTAGGAATAGTTACGAATGTAACAAGTAATACAAGTACAGTAAAATTATTAACAAATTTAAAATTATCAGTGAAAATAATCTCAGGTGAAAAAGAAATATATGGTATTTTAAATAAATATGAAGATAACTTATATGTAATAGAAGGTATAAGTGAAAACACATTAGTAGAAAGTGGTATGGAAGTATTAACAACAGGACTTGGTAATAATATTCCAGCAGGTATTAAAATAGGAACAGTATTAAAAGAAGAAAAGGATCACTTTGATTTAAATAGAACAATATATGTAAAACCTATAGTAAATTTTAATGATATAAATTATGTAAAAATATTGAGTAAAAATATATGATAACAACATTTATTTTAGAGGGAATAATTAGTAACTATATTACTATAGATTTAATAATATTTTATTTTTACTTCAAAAAAAATAAATATCCATTTTTAATAGGAATATTATATGACATTATATATACAGATACTTTACTATTACATGCTTTTATATTTATAATAATATCATTTCTAATAAATAAGATAAGAGATAAAAATTATTTATATTTTACATTTATAATTTTAATATATCATATATTAAAATATACAATTTTATTGTTAATAAATCCATTTAGTATATATAGTCTAATAATGCTTGTAAGAAATATAATAATTAATATTATGATATATATATTAATATTTAATTTGAATAAAAAAATTTTAAATACATAAAATCTACTAGGTGATTATATGTCAGTAGAAGAATATTTAAAAAGCAAGAAAAAAGTTGTACAAGTTAGTAATTCATATAAATTCTTAATTAAATTTATGATAACAATATTACTTACAATTACCAGTTTAATTACATTAAAAATTAAACCAGATTTAAAACCTACTTTTTATAAATATGTATTTGATGATAGAATATCATTTATTCAAATAAAAAGTACATATGAAAAATATTTAAAAGATGTAATACCATTTAAAAATTTAATAAAAGAACAATCTGTATTTAATGAAAAAATAACATATAGTGATATAAACAAATATAAAGATGGTTTTTCATTAGAAGTATCATCATCTTATTTAGTACCAATTTTAAATAGTGGAATGGTAATATATACAGGAGAAAAAGAAGATTATGGATTAACTGTTATAATAGAACAAGTAGATGGCTTAGAAGTTTGGTATTCAAATTTAAAAAATTACAATGTTAAATTATATGATTATGTAGAAAAGGGAAATTTACTAGGAGAAGTAGATAATAATTTATACATTGTAATAAAAAAAGATGGTAAATATTTAGATTATGAAGAAGTATTTTAAAATTCATCCACTTACTTTATTAACAACATTTATTATATTACTATGTGGATATTTTAAACATTACATAATAATGATGTTAATAATTTTTATTCATGAAATAGGACATATTTTATTAGGATATATATTTAAATTTAAAATAATAAAAATAGTAATACTTCCTTTTGGGTGTATTACTTATTTTAAAACAGAACTAAATACTAAAACATATAAGGAACTAATTGTAGCTATTTCAGGACCAATTTTTCAAATAATAGGCAGTATTATTTTATATACAATAACCCAAAATGATCTAGTGCTATTCTTTAATAAAATAATACTTATATTAAATCTAATACCTATTATTCCATTAGATGGTTCTAAAATAATAGAGTCAATTTTGTTTAAAATATGTTCATATTATAATACTTTAAAAATAAATGAAATAATATCGATTATAACAATATTTATAGTAACTATATATATAATATTTAATTTTAACTTTTTAGTTATTATATGGATTATTCTATTAATAATAGAAAATTTAAAAAATCATGAATTAATTAAATATAAATTCTATATATTTCTACAAGAGAGATATAATAATTATTATTCATTACCATATTTATATATAAATGAAATAAACATAAAAAAAATAAAAAAAGATTATAAAACAATCTTCAAAAATAATACTAATTACGTATTAGAACGAGATCTAATAAAAACCTATCTTTTTAAATAGTTTTATGCTATCAATCATTTGACAATACTTAAAATATATGGTAAAATCTATTAATGTGTAGGGCCTCTAGCGCTACAACCACACAGAAAAGGTTTAAAAATTATTACCTTAATGGTGAGTCTTAGATTAAAAAGAAGGAGGTAAATATGAAAGCAATTATCGTAACAGGTGGTAAACAATACTACGTTGAAGAAGGTAGTGTTATTTATGTAGAAAAATTAGATGCTGAAGCTGGTAAAGATATTACAATCGATACAGTTTTAATGGCTAATGGAGTAGTTGGTACACCTTATGTTAAAGGAGCTAGCGTAACTGCTACTGTTGAAAAACATGGTAAAACTAAAAAAATTATTGTATATAAATACAATCAAAAGAAAAATTACCATAGAACTCAAGGACATCGTCAACCATATACAAAACTTGTTGTTAAAAAAATCAATGTAAAATAATGATAAAGATACAAGTTAATAAAAACGATGAAATTGAAAATATTGTTATAAGTGGTCATTCTGGATATGATACAGAAGGTCATGATATAGTGTGTGCTGGAGTAAGTTCTATTTCAACTACTACAGTAAATGCTATTATAAGTATAGATGATAAAGCTATTACATATAAGGTTGATAAAGGTTATTTGAAAATAATAATTAATAAACACAATGAAGTAATAGATAAACTTATAGATAACATGTTAAATTTATTAAAAGAAATGGAAGATAAATATCCAAAATATATAAAAATAAACTAAGGAGGTGCCTTTATGAAAATGTTAAGTTTAGAATTACAATTATTTGCCCACAAAAAAGGACAAGGTTCAACTAAAAATGGTCGTGATTCTATTTCTAAAAGACTAGGAGCTAAAGCTGCTGATGGAGAATATGTAACAGGTGGTTCAATTCTTTATAGACAAAGAGGAACTAAAATATATCCAGGTACTAATGTTGGAATTGGTAGTGATGATACTCTATATGCTAAAGTTCCAGGTTATGTAAAATTTGAACGTTTAGGAAAAGATAAAAAACAAGTGAGTATATATGAAACAAGAGCTTAACTCTTGTTTTAATTTGACAAAATATTAGTTAGATGATAAAATACGAAACTATTAAAAGGGGAGTTAATTATGTATTTATATAGAGCACTAAATAATAATGATATATCAACTTTAAAATTAAATGAAGGTCTGTATAGTAAAGATGACACAGAATATATAAAAAAACGAGTAGTAGATTTTATTTTATATGCAGATGAAGATTTATTTAAACAATTTTCAGCGCTTTCTAAAGAAGAACAAAAAGATATATATAAAATGTATATTCATAATTTTGCTTTTAATATTAAAGAATTAAAAGATCTATCAGAAATGAAATTAAGTAAAGTAAATATTTGTGATATGGGAAATTTAACTAATGAACAAAAGCAAAATATAATTAAAGTATTAAGCACAATTAATACCCATTTAATACATGGATCAAGAATTGATACATCATGGATATCATTTACTAGTAATATTCACAAAATTGAAAAATATTATCTGAGTCAAAGTTATAATAAAGTTGCTGTTATAGATAGTAATGTTAATTTAATTATAGATGAAAATGCTATAGCAGTAGATTTAAGTAGCAAAGATGAAATAAAAAAATTAAGTAAATTTGGATTCTTAATAAGTAAAGATTTTAATCCTTGTTCATATAATTTCAGAGGATATAATAATTCAGCAAAAGATAATGAAGTTATATATTATTCACATGTTCCACAAGAAAAAGTAGTAACTGTTTTAGAACCAATACAAATAGATTTAATATACAATAATATATTTAATGAAAAATTTTATCAATTAAGTAATTACTCAAAATGTATTATTTATGAAATGTTTAAATCAAGTATTAAGGTTACATTATTTGACAATTTGAGTGATATTGAAAGAATGATATATTTTGAACACTATATTAATTGTAAATCATTATCCTCATTATCTAGTAATAACTATGACTTACAAAAATTGATTGCTGCAAAGAAGAAAATTTTAAGTCAAATAAAAATTAATTCATGTACAAAATATATGATGAATGATAAGTTTAAAAACATTGTATTACCAGAAGA
>CAKOWF010000052.1 GCA_934122215.1 uncultured Bacilli bacterium
TCACTACTTTGTCTATAATTCAATATATATTTAAGTATGTATTTAATTCTACTTTTTATTTCTTCTGGATAAGAAAATGTATCTTTGTATTCTTCTAGATCATACTTTTCTATTTCTTCTTTTATATAATATATAAATTCATCACTTATTATATAATCATGATATTTTTCTAAATTTCCATTATCAGTTATGATATATTTAAAAAAGGCATTATTATAATGATATTTAAATTTTTCATAATCAAATATTTCTGATTTTTTGTTAGTCGCTAAATAAATTACTTGGTTTTTCAAATTTTTTATTTCTTCAATGTTATCTTCATAACATAAATTTAATCTTAAAACACTTAATATTCTTTTTTTTATTTTTTTATTTAACAATATATCAGGATTTTCATTTAATATTTTTTTTACAAATAATAGAAATAATTTATTACCAATTAAATTACTTAAAAATTTATACATAAAATCATCATCTTTTGAAATAAGTGCATTATATGCATAAAAATCAAAGCGTATTGAATCTTCTAATAATTTTAAAGGTATAACATCATATTCTTTGTTTATACTCTTTTTTAAAACATCAAATTTTTCTAAATATTCATAATAATAAACATCATTAGATGGTTTAGTATTTTTTATTAATTCATCATAGTCTATATTTAGATATTTTAAAAGGTATTGAAAATTTTTTAAATTTTGTTCTGTGTATATATTTTCATTTTTAATGGTATCAATTATGTCATTAATAGCATATTCATCTATTTCATTTATTGAATCATTAAAATCTAATATTTCCTTTTCTATATCATTACTAAACATCAAAAATTCTATTAATAATCTATTTTTGTATTCCATTTATATCATCCTCTAAATATTTATATATTTCTTTATAATTCTTTACTGGTATATATGTTATATCTTTTTTTATGTAATCAGGTATTTTGGTTAATTCACTTATATTGTCATATGGTATAAATATCTTTTTTATTTTATTTCTATGAGCACCTATACTCTTTTCTTTTAATCCACCTATAGGAAGTACATTTCCTCTTAAAGTAATTTCACCTGTAAAAGCTATATCACTTGGTATTTTTACATTTTTTAGACTACTTATTATAGCTGTAGTTAAACTAATTCCAGCACTTGGCCCATCTTTTTTTATAGCTCCTTCTGGTACATGTATATGAATATCATTATTTTCAAATATGTTATAATCTACCTTAAAATAGTTAGCATTAGATTTAATATAACTTATAGCAATCATTGCACTTTCTTTCATTACTTCGCCTAATTGACCAGTTAATATTAAATTACCTTTTCCCTTGTAATAGTTAACTTCTATTTTTAGAGTATCTCCCCCATATATTGTATAAGCAAGTCCATTTACTACTCCAACTTCATTTTTTATTTTTACATTTGGTAAATATTTTGGTTCACCTAAATATTCAGTTATCAATTTGTTATCTATTTTAAATTTATTTATTGTTATTCTCTTTTGAGCTAAAGTTGTTACTATTTTTCTAATTATTGTAGATAATATTCTATCTAATTCACGTACTCCTGCTTCTTTTGTATATTCTCTAATTATTTTTAAAACAATTTCATCTGTTATATTTATTCCACTATAATTTATTCCATGTTCTTTACATATTCTAGGAAGTAAACAATTTCTAGCTATTTCTAGTTTTTCATATTCTGTATATCCTGATAAATTAACAATTTCCAAACGATCTCTTAGTGCTTCTGGTATATCTTCTAAATAATTAGCTGTTGCAATAAAAATAACTTTTGACAAATCATATTCTAGTTCTACATAGTTATCACTAAAATATTTATTTTGTTCTGGATCTAATATACCTAGTAATACACTAGCTGGATCTCCTTTATAATTTTTTAACATTTTATCAATTTCATCTATCAAAAATACGGGGTTACTACTTTTAGCTTTAGTAAGTGATGATATTATTCGACCGGGATTTGCACCTATATAGGTCCTTCTATGTCCTATCAATTCTGCTTCATCAGTAATACCACCTACTGATATCTTAACAAAATTACGATTCATAGCTTTAGCAATAGAAAATGCTAAAGTTGTTTTTCCTACTCCAGGAGGTCCTACTAAACATATAATAGGTCCTTTTAAACTATTTGTCATTTGTTTAACAGCTAAATATTCTATTATTCTTATTTTTACTTCATCTAGTCCGCTATGTGTTTCATCTAATTTCTTTCTTACATCTATTAAATCGTCATTATCTATTGTATAGTTATCCCAAGGTAATTTTAATAAAGTATCAATATAATTTCTAATTATGTCTACTTCTGGAGAAGCAATTTGTAACATTTCATATCTTTTTATTTCAGATTTTATTTTATTTTTTACTTCTTCATTTGCTTTTAATGATTCTACTGCTTCATAAAGTTTTTGTATTTCTTCATCTTTAAGTGATTCTTCACCTAGTTCTTTTTTTATTACTTTTATTTTTTCACGTAATATATATTCTTTTTGACTTTTGTCTATTTCTCTTTGTATTTCTTTTTCTATTTCTAGGTCTATTTGAAAATTATTTATTTCATCGTTTATATTTTGTAATAACTTTATAAATCTCTTTTTAATATCTAATTCATATAAATACTCATTTAATATATTTATATCCATAGTTATATAAGGTGCTATTACATCTGTCAAAATACCCAAATTATCAATGTCTTTTATCGGATTTAAAATACTATTACTAGCATATGGTATTTCTTTTATATATTCATTTAATTCTCTCTTTAGTTTATCTACATATACTTGTTCTTCGTTTTTTTCATCTAATATTTCTTCTACATCTTCTACAATGGTTTCTAAATTATTGTCAATATTTAAATATTCTTTTATTTTTACTCTTTTGATTCCTGATATTTCAAATCTTATTTTATTGTTTGGAATTTCTATTTTATGGGTAACTTTAGCTAATACACCTATCTTGGGCAAATTATTTATATTAATTTGTTCTTCTATATTCTTTATTTCATTTACTATTAATATTTTATTATTATGAAAATATTCTGCTTCATCTAATACTTCTTTAACCGCATTTTTATCTAAATCAATTTTAAGATCATTGTTAGGAAGTAATACTATACCTTTTAAAATTAGTGCTGGCAAATTTTGTTTTTTCAAGGTAATTCCTCCTTCCAACTAAATTGTTTCTTATTATAATACAAAGATTAAAAAAAGTCTATAAATTAGACTTATTTTTTATATTAATATTTAATATTTAAAAAATACAATTTTTTATATTATTTATTTTCTTCTATAAATTTAGTAAAGCTTTTTGGTGTATTTATTTTATATTTATTTATTTTATTAGTTATTGGATTTATTATATCTAATTCATATGCACATAAATACATTTTTTTACCTTTATTGCCATATTTTTTGTCACCAACTATTGGATGATTTATTTCTTTTAGTTGAACTCTTATTTGATTTTTTCTTCCTGTTTTTATATCAATATCAAGTAAACTATATTTAGAAGTTTCTTTTTTTACTTTATAATTAGTAATAGCTAGTTTACCAGTTTTTGATACGTAAACATAACCATCTTCATTTTCTTCTAAATAAGATTTCAAAGTATCTTCTTTTTTATTTAATATTCCTTCTACTATTGCTACATACTTTCTCGATTTTACTATTTCATTCCAATTATTTTGATATAAATTTTTTATTTTTTCTGATTTAGCAAACATAACTATACCTGAAGTATCCCTATCTAATCTATGAATAACATATAGATTATTACTTTTATTTGAACTTTTAACATATTCTCTCGTTATATGGTATAGAGTTTTTTCTTTTTCTTTAGATGTCGCTATTGTAAGTAATCCTGATGGTTTATTTAATACAATAATGTCTTTATCTTCATATATTATATCCATAGTACTAGGATGTTTCTTTGTTTTAAATTCTTTTATTTCTACTGTATCTTTTGGATGTAATAAATAATCATATTTAGTTATAATCTTTTTGTTTACTAATATATTTTGATATTTTAGTAAAGATTTTATCTTTTTATGAGACATTTCTACATTATCAAGTAAAAATTGTAATAATTGTTGTTCTTTTAATACTTTCATTTTATTCTCTCCAATACAAAGTATCTAGCATCATATGCACAAAATTCCCCAATATATTTATTTTTTAATTCAAAATCATTTATATCATTACAGTGTTTGTTTTCTTTTCTACAGAATCCTTTTAGTCTTAACTTATTATATGCATAATCACCTACTATATAGTCATATATATCAAAATAATCTGTTAATTTATTCTGAGTATCTTCTAATATAAAGGCATCTTTATAGTTTTCTATCAAATCAAATTTTTGGTCATTTATAATTATATATTTCATAGTTCACCTCTTTAATATTATATCATAATTTAGTTTGTTTTTAAATTATTAAAGAAGTAACTTGGTATTTCACCTTGTATTAATTTTAGCGCTATAGGGATTTCAGTATTTATTGTTACTTTTTTAGCGCCAAATGGTAATATTACTTGTTCATAAACTTCTACTTTTACAACTACTTCTATTACTACGTTATTTATTCCATAATCAGTTACTTTTGTTTCTATATCTGTTAATATATCTCCTACCATATTTAACTTTACTGGCACTTTTGGTCCAATGTTTGATAGTAATATATTATTAAATATTATTCCTGTTGGTATTTCAAATATTATTCCTTCATTTACCCTACTACTAAATAACATAGTATTTTTTATTTTTTCTATATTTCCGTTTTCCAAATCTTCTAAATATTCAAAAATATTTGCTTTTATCATATTTGATATTTTATTTATCGTTATAGGATTAAAATCTATTGATTTAATATTTCCATCTTTATCTTTAGATGATATAAACAAATCTTCTACATCTAAGTTTTGTGATACTTCTTCATCTACAGCTTTACTTATAACATAAGTTGCTATTTTACTTGCTTGATATTCTGCATATTCTAAAAATACTGGCATTATTTTAGCATTTATATATTTAAATACTAGTATAACTGATATTAACACTAATATAATTATTAGGATTAATAAATTATAATTATGTTTTTTTTGTTTTTTTAATTTTATTTTTTTCATACTATATTTTAATTAAAAAAATACAATGTTATTCCATTGTATTTAAGAAAATATATAATAATGTTGTTATTTCTATTGTTGCTGTTAAAAGTGCTAGAATTAGTGGTGATACAAATCCTGTTTCTGTATAGTCAGGATGACCATTTGTTAAAGTTAATTTTTTAGAATCAACTTTTCCACTTGTTTTAAAAGCGTTGTCTACATCATTAGTTAATATTACATTCATCTTATCAATAAATCGTTCTAATATATTTGTTATTTCTTCTTCTATTTTATCTTCATTTAGATTATGTTCATAATATCCTTTTAGTATTACATTTTGATTGTATTCATTATAAAAATATTTTATCAATTCTATTAATTGTTCTAATTTTAAACCCTTGTTGTAGTATATTTTACATTTATTAATTAATATCTTTACTATAATTTTATATCTTTCAAATAACTCTTTATTATTTGATTCATATCTATCTAAAATACTAATATCTTCATTGCCTATTATTATATTTATAATTTCTTTCATTAGTATCACCTAATTTAATTATAGAAAAAAACAATACTTTTTTCAAGTATTGTTTACACTTTTATACTTATATTATAAATTTTTAATTTGTAATATCATATCTATAGATAAACCTGTTAATTTAGATATTTTTTCTACATTCATTCCATCTTCTAACATAGATTTTGCTACTTCCTTTTT
>CAKOWF010000053.1 GCA_934122215.1 uncultured Bacilli bacterium
GTAATAAATTGTAATGGAGAAACAACAAAGAATGATGAAATAACAACTAAACCAGATGGAGAAGTAGTAAAAACAGGACCAACAATGGAAGTTGCAAGTGAAACAGATACACATAAAGGAATAGTATATTTAGATCCAACAAACTTAAGTAATGTATGTAATGTCGAAAATAATGTAAGTACAACAGGAGTAAAAATAGGATGTATGAAATGGTACATATATAGTGAAGATGAAAGTAACTATACAATGATACTAGATCATAATACAACTGCAAAAATTGCATGGGATGATAATAAAAAAAATGTATCATACGAATCTAGTAATTTATATGCAGTAGTAGAAGATTTAAAAACAACATCAGGATGGGTAGTAAATCCAAGATTAATAACAATTGAAGAAATAAATACAATAACTGGTAAGACTCAATTTGATTCAACAAATTCATCTTCATGGTATTATTTTGATAGTAAAAGTCAAACACAATCAGTAACTAGTAAAGGTGAAAGTAAATATGCATGGCTTTATGATTATACTTATAGTTGTGAAGATTTTGGCTGTAATATAAATGATAAAAGCAATTATGGATATTGGACATCAACGACACGTGGAACAGCTGGTTCTGGGGCCTATGTTTGGGGTGTAAATATGCTCGGCAACGTTTATAGCAATGATGCTAATGATGCCAGCTCTTACGGTGTGCGCCCAGTTATAACAATAAATAAATCAGTACTTAGGTAAATAAATTAAAAGTTAATCATTAAGATTAGCTTTTTATATGCTATAATGTAAACAGGTGATAAAAATGAGTAAAGTTGTAATAATAGGAGCAGGAGCATCAGGCATAATAGCTGCTTTAAAAGCATCAGAAAAAAATGAAGTAATACTATTAGAAAGCAGTGATAAATGTGGTAAAAAAATACTACTAACAGGTAATGGAAAATGTAACTATTGGAATAACAATATTAAAATAAATAAATATCAAACAGACGATATAAATAAACTAGAAGATATTTTAAAAAATAAAGATGATGTTCTAAACTATTTATATAATTTAGGTATATATCCTAAAATAAAAAATGGTTTGTACTATCCATATTCAAATCAAGCAAGTAGTATAGAACAAATATTTTTAGATGAACTTAATAAAAGAAATATAACAATAAAAACAAACTACAAAGTAAAAGAAATAATAAAAAAAGAAAAATTTATAATAAAATCTGATATAGAAGAAATAACATCAGATAAACTAATAATAGCTACAGGTTCAAAAGCTCTGAATAAAACAGATGATACTATGTTTAATATATTAAAAAAACTCAATCATAAAATAAATCCTATATTACCATCATTAGTACCATTAAAAACAAATAAAGAAGATTGGAATGGAGTAAGATGTGATGCATCAGTAAATTTATATATAAATGATAAATTTATTAAACAAGAATCAGGGGAGATACAATTAACAGATTATGGAGTAAGTGGTATTTGTATATTCAATATAAGTAGTATAGTAAGTAAAAATTTATACTTAAAAAATAAAGTAAATTTAAAAATCAACTTTTTACCAACTATAAATAATATATATCAATTTATAGATGAAAGAAATAAATTATTAAATAATTATAATATTGAAGAATTACTAGAAAGTTTATTACCATATAAACTGCTATTTGTGATATTAAAACAATCAAAAATAAAAAAAGAAGAATATTGGAATAATTTAAACATTGAACAAAAAAATAACTTATGTAAAAATATAGAATCATTTGAACTAAAAGTAACAGATACACTATCATATGATAGAGCACAAGTATGTACTGGTGGTATATCTTTAAAAGAAGTAGATATTAATATGGAATCAAAAAAACTAAAAGATTTATATATAATAGGAGAAATATTAGATGTAGATGGTATATGTGGAGGATACAATTTAGCCTTTGCTTTCATAACAGGTTATATAGTAGGAAGTGATATTTGTGATAAAAGTTAGACAAATAAAAATAGAAGTAACAAAAAGTAATGAAGATAATTTATTAAAATCTATATCTAAAAAATTAAAAACTGATATTTCTAATATAGAAAATTATACAATAGAAAAATTATCAATAGATGCTAGAAATAAAGAAGAAATATATTATGTATATGAAGTAAATGTTAATGTAAAAAATGAAAAAGAAATATTAAGTAAAAATACAAATAGTGATGTAACATTAACTGAACTAAAAAAATATGAGATTAAAGAAAAAGGAGACTTAAAATTAAATAATAGACCAGTTATAGTGGGAAGTGGACCATCAGGATTATTTGCGGCTTATATATTAGCTGAAGAAGGATATAAACCAATAATAATTGAAAGAGGAGAAAATATAGAAAAACGTGTAGAAAGTGTTGAAACATTTTGGAAAACAGGTAAATTGAATCAAAATTCAAATGTTCAATTTGGTGAAGGTGGTGCTGGAACATTTTCTGATGGTAAATTAAATACCCTAATAAAAGATGAATTTTGTAGAGGAAAAAAAGTATTTGAAACATTTATAGAAAATGGAGCAAATGAAGATATTTTATATAGTTATAAACCACATATTGGAACAAATTTACTAAGAGTAGTTATAAAAAATATGAGAGAAAAAATAATTAAAATGGGTGGAGTATTCAGATATAATACTTGTTTAACTGATATAATATACGATAACAATAATCTAAAACAAATAGAAGTAAATAATAATGAATTAATTGATTGTGAAGTACTTGTTCTAGCAATTGGACATAGTGCTAGAGATACATTTTATATGTTAAATAACAAATTAAATATGGAAGCTAAACCATTTGCTGTAGGAGTTAGAGTTGCACATAAACAAAGTATGATAGATGAAAGTCAATTTGGAAAAAAATATAAAGATATTCTATCTCCTGCTACTTATAAATTAACTTATAATAACTCTAGTAGGGGAGTTTATTCGTTTTGTATGTGTCCAGGTGGTTATATAGTAAATGCTTCTAGTGAGCAAAATATGCTTGCTATTAATGGAATGAGTAATCATGAGAGAGAAAGTGGATTTGCTAATAGTGCTATTGTAGTAACTATAACTCCTGATGATTTTGGCAAAAATCCATTAGATGGTATAAAATATCAGAGAAATTTAGAAAAAAAAGCCTATGAATTAGGTGATGGTAAAATACCAATACAATTATTAAAAGACTTTAAAAAAAATAAAATTTCAACATCATTAGGTAACATTAATCCCATATTTAAGGGTGATTATAACTTTGCAAACTTAAATGAATTGTTACCTACATATATAAGTGATTCTATTAAAGAAGCATTTGAATCATTTGGTAAGAAGATAAAAAATTTTGATGATGATGATACTGTTTTAGCAGGTGTTGAAAGTAGAACTTCTTCTCCTGTTAGAATATTGAGAAATGACTTATTTGAATCTAATATTAAAGGAATATATCCAAGCGGTGAAGGAGCCGGTTATGCTGGAGGTATAACTAGTGCTGCTATAGATGGTATAAAAGTGGCTGAAGCTATAATTAAAAAATATAAAAGTTAATGATTTTCATTTATAGCTATACCACTCATTACAAAAATATTTTCATCTAATTCTTTTAGCAATTTAATTAATTTTCTTTTCTTCTTTCTAGTAGTCATTATAAATATAATATTTTTAATATCTAACCCAGTACCTTTAGTGCTGGTTAATTTGTATCCATTACTTCGTATTTGATCCATTATATCAAGTTCTGTAATACAAATAATTATATTGTTTCCTAGTGCTATTTTTTCTTCTAGCAAGCTTCCTATGTATGAACCAATAGTACATCCTAAAGAAAATACAATTATTATAAAAAAATCATTACAGTTTATAACTACTAAACTAGTAGTAGTTATAAATAATAATGAACATAACATTTGTAGTAAACTAGATAATAATTTTTGATTGCTTGATGTATAAAGTAGTCTTAATGTATTAACGGTATTTTCAAATATTTTTAAAATGAATATTAATAGATATGTCATAATATCACCATTAATATTGTTAATTAAAAATATAAAAATATACAATTTTATAGTAATTATAAAATAAATTTGCTATAATTAATAAAATAGGTGAGTTTATGATAGATGTAAGTGGTATAAAAGAATATTTTGATTATATAAAAGAAACATATTTAAAGACTTTTGATAAAATTTTAAATGAAGATATTAAAAGTAAAATAATTAATTATAAACATGATGATATTGAAATAGATGATGAAACAGAATTTAACATTAAAATAAATGGTACTATTCACTATAAAATGGATATAGAGTCATTTATTAAAAACAATAATTTATTGAATGAAAATTTGAGTGATTTAGAGGATTCAAAAAGAAATCAAGTTAAATATATTTTAGATAATAAGGATAATAAAGAAAAGATTATTAAAGATACATTATTAGAAAATTTAATCTTATTATTTATTCCTAAAAGAGATATTTTATCTTATGGAATGTGTACATATTTAGGTAATAAATTTAGTAGTAATTGTAATTTAAATACATTAAGTAGGTATTACAAAGAGGAACTAATTATAAAAAAATTAATTGATATATTAGGTGAAAAAGAAGTATTAAAATCTATTTTAAATGGTGATGTAGAAAATTTAAAAGTAAAATATGATGAATTAAATGGTAGTAATACTTTTAGTGATATTTATAATTGTTTACAAAAAGAATTTGATTATTATTACAAAAATATTAATAAAGTTTATTATATAGATTCATTATATAATTATAGCAATTTAAATTATGATAACATTATTAATTTAATAGATAAAACTAGAATAAAAAAAGAAGAACATGATAGAGTAATTGAATTAAGAATTAATTCTATTTTAGATTCTTTAAAAGAATTAGAAAGGTATATGATAATTCTTAAAGAGAAAGAAAAAAATGAATTATATTATTCAACTTTAAATATTAAAAGAATAGTTGAAAAAAATAATTATTCTCTTTATTTCAATGATATATTAGAAATAGAAAAAAATTTAAAATCAATAACTGATTATATATGGAATTATTATATAAATTATGAAGGAGAATATGATCCTAATTCTAATTATTATTTTTTAGTTCAAAATTACAATCAAGTAGATGATAAAGATTTTACTATAATGCATTTAATCACTAATGACCATACAAGGGTTCCTATTAATAAAAATAGATATAAATATGGTTTTGTTTATAAAATTAAACCAGGAGCTATTGTATATTCTAGTTTAGATAATATCATTTATCATGAAACTGATATTGATAATATTAAAACCTTTAATGTTGATAATAAATTATTAGAAATTGAAGATCAAATTTATTCTAGACTTTTATCACCAAGAAATTTATTTATGAAAACTTTGAGTGAAAATAAGGAGTATAATTCAGTATTAGTAAATAAAAAATATGTAACTAAAAGGGCAGTTTATTCTATATGTAAATCTGAAAATGATATAGATTATAAAAAAGCAGTAGAACTTGCTAATAAGTATGAATTACCTTTAATACCGCTTTATGAATCTGATTTTCTTAAATAAAATATAATAATATTAAAGCATATCTAAATTAGATATGTTTTGTTATGTATAAAAAAAATATTTTCTTTCAATATAAATTTAGA
>CAKOWF010000054.1 GCA_934122215.1 uncultured Bacilli bacterium
TTTCTGCAAATATAAATGTTAAAACTAATATAATAATACTTAATATTATAATTGTTCTTTTTTTCATATAATCCTCCCAACAAACAAATTACAATTTACCTTATGACTTGCAAATATGAGTGGAAGAATAGCACAAGCGTGTACCTTAAGATAATCATTCATTCTATTTTCTATAATTACTTTTATTTTTGTTTCTTTTAATATAGGTTTTATAAATTCATTATTTATATCTTTTCCATCTACTCTTCCAATTTCAATTTTATTTAAACAAATTGAGTTTATATACCCTTCATATTTTTTATCAGCAGCCATAAAAAATGCGAATAATACATTTTATTCATATATTTTTCTACAGATATATTATTGCCCACAAATACTATATTTTTACTCTTATTGTTTTCTATGTTTGGAACAAGATTATCTAAAGAAGAAAATCTTGAAACTATGAATAGTATATCATTTTTGTCTAATTTTTCAATTACATTAAAATAATCTACTGTTTTCTTTTCAAATTTATGTTTTATAATAAGTCCATTATTTTTTAAATTTTCATAAGTTTTATTTCTAGCTAAAATAGTTACATCATTACCTTTTTTTTATAGAATGCGCCAAATTTTATCCAAATACACCAGCACCAATAATTAATATTCTCATTAAATCAATCCTTTTCTACAAACTAATCTTTATTACTTTTTATGTATCTTAATATTCTTACTAATATAGGTTTAAATATTAAATATAATATATATCCAACAATTCCACCAATGACATTCGTTATTATATCAGTTATATCAGATGATCTAGCACCATTTATTAATGGCTGTAAGAGTTCTATGCTTAAGCTTAATAAAAAAGTATAAAATATTACATTAAATAATTTTGTATTTTTTTCTAGTAGTGGAATTAAAAGTCCAAATGGTATTGTCATTAAAACATTTAATCCAACTTGTCTAATAAAATCCCCTCTACCATTTAAAATATCAATAAAAGGGACTAAATTCATTGGATGATATGGATGATTAAATATGAATGGCAAAGATATTATTATTGGCATTAAAGTAAAGTATAATACGAATGATAAATATACATACATTGTTGTATTTACAAGTAATATATCTCTACCTCTTTCCTTCCATTTCTTATAAAATTTCCAAAAATATATTATTATTAAAATGATAAAATCTATTATTTCTTTCATAGCAACCTCCTACTTATTTTTGTATTCATAAATTTATTTTTTTACATATTTCTAATACTTTTTTCATAGTGTTAGCAGTTCTTATAGTGATTTTATATTTTATGTATGTGTTTGTTGTTTTACTCCACCAATTTGATTTTCTATAATTTTTCAAATTGTAAATTATTAATTTAATTCATTTTATTAAATTTTTCTACATTACTATTTTTTATTATACATAAAGCAATCTTCTTCATGTGAATTAATAACACCTATAGCTTGTAAATAAGAATAAATTATAGTAGTTCCTACAAATTTCATTCCTTTTTTAATTAAATCTTTTGAAATACTATCTGATAAATCAGAACTAGTTAAATTTACTTCAAAAAAAATATTCCCTTTAGTAAAAATTTTTAGATAATTATAAAAACTTCCATATTCATTTACTATATTTTTAAATATCTTAGCATTTTCAATACTTGCTTTTATTTTTAATTTGTTTCTAATTATATTTTTATTTTGTAACAATTCATTTATTTTAGATTCATCATATAAACATATTTTATCTATATCAAAATTATCATAACATTCTTTAAAAAATTTTCTTTTATTTAATACACATTCCCATGATAATCCAGCTTGAAATGATTCTAATATAAGCATTTCAAATAAATATTTATCATCAAAATTAGGTATTCCCCATTCTTCATCATGATATTTAATATAATTAATATTATTTAAATTGCACCATTTACATCTTTTCATATTTTATTTCCTTATTAATATCCTCTCATTTTAATTAACCAAATATTTTTTTGAATTTTATCTTTAAATTAATATTATTCAAATTTTATAAAAAAACTATTAAAATTATAACATAAAGAAGAAAATCAAAAAACAAATAAAACTATTTATTTCTATTTTCTATCTATTTTATTAATTTTATGATATCATATAAATAGAAAAAAACTAGTACACTGTACTAGTTAAATATCATATGGCAGGGGTGGCAGGAGTTGAACCCACATGAACGGTTTTGGAGACCGTCATTCTACCATTGAATTACACCCCTAAAACAATATGATTATAACATATTTATTTTAATTTAACAATAGAAAGAGGTAATTTATGAAAAAATATTTAAAAAATTGTAGTATTGGTATATTAGTTATACTATCCTATTTTTTACTTCCAACATTAATTAAATCTGTAATATCATACTTAGCTAATGAAGCACTTAGTGAAGAAGTATCTGTTATATTATCTATAATAATAGAGATATTAACACTTGCTGTTATATTATTACTATTTAATAAAAGAATCAAAGAAAATTATATTGATTTAAAGAAAAATCACAAAAAATATTTTTCTAAATATTTTAAATTTTATTTAATAGGATTAGCTATAATGTATATTAGTAATGCTATATTAATATTTGTATTTAATGGTGGACTTGCTGGTAATGAAGAGTCTATTAGAAGTATATTATTAGTACACCCAATTTATGTTTATATATCAGCAGTACTAATAGCACCTAGTGTTGAAGAATTAGTATTTAGAGGTGCTATAAAAAATATAATACCAAACAGTATTTTATATATATTATGTTCAGGATTAATATTTGGAGGAATGCATTTAGTTGGAAATATTACTTCAATTATTGATTTATTATACATAATTCCTTATTCATCTTTAGGTATAGCATTTGCTTATATATATTCTAAAACCGATAATATTTTTGTTACTATGATGCTTCATACAATGCATAATGGAATATTAATTTCAATACAAATTGCGGTGATGTTATTTGGATAAAAAAATAATAAAGATAATAGTTGTTACATTTTTAATAATAACAATTATATCTATTTCAATAATTATTTATGCAAGATATATAGGAACAAAAAATATAAAAGTAAATGAAATAAAATTAGTAGAAAATATACCTGATGATTTTAAAGGATTTAAAATTGTTCATATTAGTGATATACAATATGGTAAAACAACATTTGAAAAAGAGCTAAATGAACTCAAAGATAAAATAAATTTAACTAAACCAGATATTGTAGTATTAACGGGGGATTTAATTAATAAAGAAGCTAATCTAACTGAAGATGATAAAAAAATATTAATAAATTTTTTAAGTGGAATAAATGTTAAAATAAATAAGTATGTTGTTACTGGTGATAATGACAATTTTGATGAATTTGATGTTATTATTAAAAATGGAGGTTTTATAAATTTAGATAATAGTTATGACAAAATATATAATGGTAGTTTAAACTATATTATGATTTATGGTATGGGTAATGATGCTAATGTTAATTTAGAAGTAAATGAAGAAAATATTTATAAAATACTTATTACTCACAAACCTGATATGATTGATTCTGTAGTAGATAATTTTAATTTAATACTAGCAGGCCACTCATTAAATGGACTTGTTAATTTACCATTAATTGGGCCCCTATTTTTAGAAGATGGCGCTAAAAAATATAATAAAGATTTTTATTTAATTAATAATACTAAATTATATATTTCTAATGGTATTGGTACAAACAATTATAGTTACAGATTATTTAATAGACCATCATTTAATTTTTACAGAATAACAAATAAACAATAGATTAAAACTATTGTTTTTTGTAACATTATTTTTTTTATTTCTTAAAATATATTAGGTGGTAAATATGCCAAGAAATTGTAATGGTAGATTTAGATGGTTATTTTGTTTATTAATTTTAAGTATATTAATTTTTTATCAATTAATTATTACTTTTTTTATAGTAACTAGATTTAATTTATTTATCCTATTTGTTTTGTTTTTATTAATTTGTTTTACTATTTTCCGAATAATATGGTAAAACATAATCTTTTGTTTTATATAAATTATCTATAGCATCACTTATTTTTTGACACATTTCAAATTCATTATTATTAAATTCTATTTTGTCTGGTAATAATATTAAAATATGAAATAATAATTTTTCTTCTTCTAATAAAGGATATGTTCTTTCATATCTTTTTAATAATGTTTCAAAGTCATACTTTAAGTTATTTTTTTTATATAATTTGTATAAATCATATATTGGTAAATCTATTTTTGATTTATCCCAACTTATTAAATAATTATTTTGATTTTTTAAAAAATGATCTATATCTAAATTATTATGAATAACAACATAGCGTTGTTTTCTTTTTTCTTTTACTATTTCTTTCCATTTATTTAATAAATTATTTTCAAAATTTAAAGTATCAAAAATTATAGAAATATTTCGAGCTAATAAATTTTCACTTGGACTATATATTATCTTATTTTCAATAATAGTCATTATATCATTATAATAGTTATATAAATAGGCAATGTTATTGTTTATATCATCATATATTTTATCAAAATCATCTATATCTACTTCTTTATAATAAGTAGTCTTACTATGTAATAAAGCAATTAAATCTATCATGTCCATCATTTTTTGTTCTTCTGGCATATCTATATCTTCTACATACTCTATTAATTCATAATCATCAGCTGAATTACTTAATAATTTTGGAAAATAATCAAAATTTCTTGATAATAAATATTTTAATATATCATTATTATCTCTATTTTTATTTTTAATGACATATTTCCCATTTTTAGTATTTATTATAGTTGCCTTACCATTCTTTTGATATGATTTTGGAACTATATTATATTTTTTTAAAAATTCACTTATTTCATACATTTGGAATTATTAATTTATCCCCTATTTTTAATTCTTCTAAATTATTATAGATTTCTAATTCTTCTTTAGTTATATTATACTTAGTTAATATATTCTCAATAGTATCATTTTCTCTTACTATATATACAGTATAACTTTTATATGTTTCCACATCACTTACACTTGTAAATACATTTGATATAGGATTTTCTTCTTCTATACATCTTTTTTCTTCTTTATTTTCTTCTCTTGTCATTTTTTCTTCAAATTCTTTACTTTCTTCTATAATATCAGGCATTTTGTCCTCCATTTCTATTTCTTCTAATTTATCAATACCAACTTCTATATTAATAGAAAGTACTCTTTCATTTATTATTTCATAATAGAAGTCATCAATATCAACTATTGCATTATCTAATACATATCGTTCATCTAAAGCAATTTCAAAAGGTATATTATAACTAAAATCATCAGTTACAGTACTTGTTAAAGTCATTTTATAACTACCACTTATATCAAAACTGCCTATTACTGAATAGTCTTTTATTTCTAAATTATGTTCTAAAGAAATACTTGTTATTTCTGCTATATTACTTTCAAAAATTATTTCTTTTTTAAACGGTATTACTTTTTTCATATTACACTCTCCTCAGTTTAAGAGTATGAAAAAAAAGAATTAATATTCTAATTCTTTGTTTATTTTTAATATTTTATTTTTTATTTTTGAAGTATCTTT
>CAKOWF010000055.1 GCA_934122215.1 uncultured Bacilli bacterium
CGTATAAAATATGCAGGATTAGAAAATAAAGTGGTAGTTTTTTCAAATTTAATAGAAGCAACAAATTACATAAAAGATAAAACAAAAGAAGATATATATGCTATAGTAAATTTTGATTATGTAAAACCATTTAATGAATTAATGAATGAAGGTGATTAAATGAAAATAAATATTTTATATTTATATTATGATATTTTAAATTTATATGGTGAAAGTGGTAATATAAAAGCTTTAAAATATTATTTTGAATCACTTGGTATTGATACTCATATAAAGTTTACAACATTAAATGAAGAGATAAATTTAAAAAATATTGATTTGATATATTTAGGAATGGGTAGTGAAAATAATCAATTATTAGTATTGAAACATTTAAAAAAATATAAAAAAGAGATAGAAAAATATATTTTAAATTATGGATTTGTTTTATCTACTGGTAACTCCTTTGAATTATTTGGAAAAACATTAGATAAAGAAAAAGGACTAGGAATATTTGATTATAAATCAAAAAGGGAAGAATATCGTATAGTAGATGAGGCATTATACAAAACAGATTTAGTAAGTAAATATATATTGGGATTTACAAATAGAAACAGTGTATTAATAAGTAATGAAAATAGTATGTTCGAAGTAATAAAAGGAGTAGGTAATACTCCTAATGAAATAAAGGAAGGTTTCACTAAATATAATTTTTATGGAACATATTTAGTAGGACCTATCTTAATACGTAATCCTGAATTTTTAAGATATTTTTGTAATAAAATAATTAAGAAAAAAGATTCGAAATTTAAAATAAAAAAAGTTAATTTAAAACTAGAAGAAAATGCCTATCAGGAATTTATGAAAAATTATTATTCAGATATAAAATGACTTAAAGTCATTTTTTAAATATTTAAAATATGTTATAATCATAAAGAGGGTAATTTATGGAAAAAGATAATTTTTTAAATTATATAAAAAATAAAAATTATTCAAATTATACAATAAATTCGTATAATAAAGATCTAGATAATTTTTATGTATATTTAAATCAAAATAATACTGAAATAAAAAAAGTTAATTACAAATTTTTAAGAGGTTATTTAACTGTTCTTTATGATAAAAAATATTCTAAAAAAACCATAGCTAGAAATATTAGTACTTTAAAAAGTTTTTTTAAATATTTGAAAAAGGAAAATATCATAAAGTCAAATCCAATGAATTTAATAAAAACTCCAAAAATAGATAAAAAATTACCTAAATTTTTAAATTATGATGATTTAGAAAAAATATTAAGTATTCCAGATACAACTACATTTTTAGGCAAAAGAAATGCTTTAATACTAGAACTATTATATTCTACTGGAGTGCGTGTTAGTGAACTTGTAAATATAAAATTAAATGATATAGATTTAAGTGAAGAAAAGATATTAATATTAGGTAAAGGTAATAAAGAAAGATATGTTTTATTTGGAAGAAAAGCAAAAGAAAAAATATTAGATTATTTAAAAGAAAAAATGGATGATTCACCTTATTTAATTGTAAATAGATATGGAAATAAAATAAGTGATAGAGGAATTAGAAAAATATTAGATTCCATCATTTTAGAGGCATCTCTATCATATAAAATTAGCCCCCACACATTAAGACATACTTTCGCAACTCATATGTTAGATAGTGGAGCAGATATAGAAATAGTAAGAGAATTACTAGGACATGAAAGTTTATCTACAACACAAATATACACTCATGTAACAAGTGAATCACTAAAAAGGGTATATAGTGAAACTCATCCAAGAGCTTAAGGAGGAAAACATGGAAAAAATAATATTAGTAGATGGGAACAATCTTTTATTTAGAAGTTATTATGCAACAGCATATAATGGAAATTTTATGAATAATAGTAAAGGATTTCCAACAAATGCCTTATTTGGATTTGTTAATATGATAAATAAAATAGTGGCAGAAGAAAAACCTGTATATATGTTAGTAGCTTTTGATAAAGGAAAAACATTTAGACATGAAAAATATACAGAGTACAAAGGTGGTAGAGGAGAAACACCTGATGAACTAAAAAAACAATTTCCTATTGCCAAAGAACTTTTAACAGCTATGGGCATAAAATATTATGAAATAGATAATTATGAAGCAGATGATATAATAGGTACATTTAGTCATATGTGTGATAATGATCCAAATTATCAAGGATTAATAATTAGTAGTGATAAAGACTTATTACAATTAATATCAGATGAAGTAGAAATGAAATTATTAAAATCAAAAGATTACATTAGATACAATAAAGAATCTTTTAAAGAAGAATGGGGAATAGATCCAATAAAAGTAGTGGATTTGAAAGCTTTAATGGGTGATACATCAGATAATATACCAGGAGTTAAAGGTATAGGAGAAAAGACTGCTTTAAAACTATTACAAACATATTCTAGCTTAGATGGAGTATATGAAAGTATTGATAATATAAGCGGTAAATTAAAAGAAAAATTAATAAACGATAAAGAAAATGCTTATATGAGTTATGATCTAGCAACTATTTATACAAAGGTACCTCTAGAAATAAATTTAGAAGATATTAAATATAAAGAATGTGACAAAGAAAAATTAATATCAATATATGAAGATTTAGAATTTTATTCATTTTTAAAAAAAATTAAAGAAACAAAAAAAGAAACAACTTTAGCATATAAAATTGTAGATAATATAAATGATGTTTGCATAAATATTGATAGTGCTATATATTTAGAAATATTAGGAAATAATTATCACACTTCAAAAATATTAGGAGTGGCTATTTATAATAAAGAAAATGCATACTATATACCATACGATGTTTTAAAACAAAATCCTAGTGTATTAAATGAACATATAAAATATACATATGATTATAAAAAATTATATGCTTCACTTAAATGGAAAGGTATAACTATTGATAGTGTTGATTTTGATACTATGATAGCTTCATATTTACTTGAATATGTAATAAAAGATGATGTAGCTTACTTAGCTAATAATTTAAACTATAATATTCCGTTTTATGATGAAATGTATAAAAAATTAAAGAGTAAAAATATTTATGAAGAAACTGATATTGATAAAACAGCTTTATCTTCTATACTAAAAGCCAAATTTATTTATGAAACAAAAGATAAATTTTATAAAGAGTTAGTTGAAAAAGAATTACTAGATTTATTTAATAATATAGAAATGCCTTTATCAAAAGTTTTAGCTGAAATGGAATTAAATGGTGTTTATGTAGATAGAGAAGTATTAAAAAATATGGGGCTAGAAATAACTAATCAAATAAATTTATTAGAACAAGATATATATACTTTAGCTGGTATTAACTTTAATATTTCTTCACCTAAACAATTAGGAGAAGTTTTGTTTGAAAAGTTAAATTTAGATCATGGAAAAAAATTAAAAAGTGGTTATTCTACTTCGATAGAAGTATTAGAAAAATTAAAAAATGATCATCCAATAATAGATAAAATTATAGAATATAGAACATTAACAAAATTATATACAACTTATATAGAAAGTTTAGGTAATTATATATTAGAAGATGGTAAAATTCATACAATATATACACAAACTTTAACTAGAACTGGAAGATTATCTTCAATAGAACCTAATTTACAAAATATACCAATTAGGTATGAATATGGAAAACTAATTAGAAAAGCTTTTGTACCAAGTGAAAATTCAATTATTTTAGATGGAGATTATTCCCAAATTGAACTTAGAATAATGTCTGATATGGCTAATGTAGATTCACTAATAGATGCTTTTAAGAGAGGTATTGATATTCATACTAAAACTGCTAGTGATATTTTTCATGTTAATGAAAATGAAGTAACAAGTAAAATGAGAAGAATAGCAAAAGCTGTTAATTTTGGAATAATTTATGGTATAAGTAGTTATGGATTGTCAGAAAATTTAGGTATTACTCCTAAAGAAGCCAAAATGTTTATTGATAATTATTTTGAAAGTTATCCTGGTATAAAAGAATACATGGATAAAACAATAGAAAAAGCTTATAATGATGGTTATGTTAAAACTTTAATGGGTAGAAGAAGATATATTGAAGAATTAAAGAATAAAAATATATTTATCAAAAAATCAGGAGAAAGAATAGCTTTAAATACACCGATACAAGGAACAAGTGCTGATATAATTAAAAAAGCAATGATTGATATATCAAAAGAATTTAAGAAAAGAAATATTAAATCAAAAATGATTTTACAAGTTCACGATGAATTAGTGTTTGATTGCTTAAAAGAAGAAGTGGAAGTAGTTTCTTCTATAGTTAAGGATTTAATGGAAAATGCTGTTAAATTAAATGTTCCTTTAAAGGTAGATTTAGAATCTGGTAATGATTGGTATCAGGCAAAATAGGGGGATTTTTATGAAGACTGAAAAAGTTATGAAAGTTAGTTTTATTACTAATTTTCTATTATCTTGTTTTAAAGTAATTAATGGTTTTATTTTAAAATCAAGTGCTTTAATAGCTGACGGAATACATTCTTTTAGTGATTTAATTACTGATGTGGTTGCTATAATAGGTGATAAGTTTGCTAATAAACCTAATGATTCAGAACATCCATATGGTCATGGTAATGCTGAATATTTAACTAGTTTTATAATTGGTTTAATGATAATTTTTATGGGTTTAATTTTAATAAAAGAAACAATCTATCAAGACGTAACAATACCATCATGTTTAGTAGCAGTAGTTAGTTTAATTACTATAGTTTGTAAATACTTTTTAGCTTCTTTTTTAATAAAAAAAGGAGAACTTTATAATAACAATATTTTAATAGCAAGTGGTAAAGAAAGCAAAACAGATGTTATTTCTTCTATAGTTGTATTTTTGTCTAGTATTTTAATATTATTTAGAAATTATTTGGATATATTAAAATATTCTGATAAAGTAGCTGGTATTATTGTAGGCATTTTTATAATAGTAACAGGCTTTAAAATAGTAAAAGAAAATACTGTGATGATATTAGGTAAAAAGGCAGATGATACAGAACTTAGAAATAAATTGTTAACTATTCCAAATATATTAAATGTTGATGATATCATTATGATTAAATATGGACCATATTACAAAGCTTATGTTGAGGTAACAATGAATATAAAATTACTTAAAAAAGCTCATGATATGGCTCACAATATTGAAAATGAAATTAAAAATGAATTAACAAATATTAAATATATTAATATTCATGTTAATCCTAAGTAAATACAGTTTTAAACTGTATTTTTTTTGACAAATTTTTCATTTTTTAAATGTTAGTATATAAAACATTTAGGGAGGAAAATATGAATTATTATGAAAATATAAAAGAAGAATTAATAAATAATGAAGTATATAAAAAAGTAAAAGATTATAGTAA
>CAKOWF010000056.1 GCA_934122215.1 uncultured Bacilli bacterium
CTTTCTATTTCTAACTCTTGTGTAATAATCTTAATCACTACAAACACCATCCTTTCTTTTAAGGATGACTTTTTAACAAACAAAAAAATCATCTCAATATGAGATGATATCTATCGTAAATGTTCGAAAAGTTCGAACAGAAACGTCACTGGAGCAAGTGAGGAGAATCGGACTCCCGTCTCAACCTTGGCAAGGTCGCATTCTACCATTGAACCACACCTGCATTTTGGAGGGCCTAGTCGGACTTGAACCAACGATCAGGGAGTTGCAGTCCCACGCCTTACCACTTGGCTATAGACCCAAAACGTATTTTAATTATAACAAAATAAAATTAGTATGACAATACATTTTATTTAAAAAGTTTAAATATATGTAAAAAAAAGTTAAATATGTAAAAAATAAAGTTGTAATATTGTTTAAAATATAAAAAAAGGTTATAATTAATTAGTATTATATGGAGGCAAGTATGAAAAAAAGAAAGATCAATTATAAGTTAATATTATTAACAATAATTTTATTATTTTTAATAATTTCAAATATATATTTTATATATTCATTAATTAGTTTAAGTGGAATAGAAACTTTAATACGTATACTAATAATAGTAATATTGATATTATTATTAATTTGTTTTTCAATACGATATTTGAGAAGTTGTTTCTTAAAAAAGAAAAGTTATATTATTTATTCAATCTTTTTGATTATCTATAGTATATTATGCTTGATAATAGGAATTGTGATAAGAAACACATTAAATACTCTAGATAATTTAACATCAGAAAAAACAACATATTCAGTAAGTTTAGTAGCGCTAAATAATAATGAAATACAAACAGTAGGAATGTTAAGCAATAATAGTAGTATTGAAACTGAATTAATAAATCAAATGATAAATGAAAAAAATATTAAGAATATAAAAAAATATGATAATTATATATCATTAATAAATTCATTAGACGAGGTAGATGCTGTATTTTTACCAAGTGATTACAATTTAAGACTTCAAAATATTGATGGAATAAATATTGATTTAAATAAAACAAAAATAATAGAAACAAAAACAAAAGATGTAAAAAATGAAAAAACAAATAAAACATTAACAGAACCATTTACTATATTGTTAATGGGAGTTGATTCAGAACAAGAAAATATAAAAGGAGCATCATTTAATGGTGATGCATTAATGCTTATAACTTTTAATCCAAAAACTTTAAGTACAACCATTTTAAGTATTCCAAGAGATTCATACGTACCAATAGCTTGTTTTCCAAATCAAAAAAGAAATAAAATAACACATGCTGCATGGTATGGTGAAGATTGTATGAAAAGTACAATTGAAAACTTATTAGACATAAAAATAGACTATTATTTAAAAGTAAATTTTAAAGGTGTAGTAAAATTAGTAGATACATTAGGCGGAATAGAAATGGATGTTCCATATAGTTTTTGTGAACAAAACAGTAATAGAGAGTGGGGAAGTAATACTATATATTTAGAAAAAGGGCATCAATTATTAAATGGCGAACAAGCCTTGGCTTATTCAAGAAATAGACACCCATGGCCACAATATTGTCCTAAAAAGTATACAAATTATGTAAGCAATGACTTTATAAGAGGACAACATCAACAAGAAGTATTAAAAGCAATATTAAATAAATTGAAAACTATTAGTGATTTTGGTACTGTTCAAAGTTTATTAAATACAATAAGTAATAACTTAGAAACAAATATGACAGTAAATGAAATATTATCATTATATAACATAGGTAAAGATATATTAACTAAGTCTACAGGAAATGTTGATGAATTAATAAGCATGCAAAGATTATATTTAAGTGGAATAGATGCATATATATATGATTCGTCATCTAAATTAACTCTATATGATTATGTGTTATATGAAGATTCAATACAAGATGTAAGTAATGCTATGAAAGAAAACTTAGGACTAAAAACAAAAGAAGATATAAAAACATTTGAATTTGATAGTGAAGAAAAATATGAAACTAAAATAATTGGTCAAGGAAATTATACTAAGTTGCCAGACTATAAAGTGGTACCAGATTTTATAGGGGATAGTAAATACCAATCAAGTATTACAGCCAAATCTTTAGGTTTAAAAGTTAATTATGTATATGATTCAAATGCAGATGGTGCAGTTGGAACAATAGTAAAACAAAGCCATAATGCAGGTACATTAGTATCAAAAGTACCAGTTTTGACTTTAACTATAAAGGAAGCAAAAGTAGAAACAAAAATAGAAACAAAAGAAGATTCTAACAAAAAAGATGAAACAACACAAAAAGAAAGCAAAGTAGAAGAGAAGGAGGAATAATATGTTTGGAATAATATTAACATTTTTATCAGGCCTTGCTATAATACTAGGTTCAATGATTGTATTGCTACTTAAAAATAACAAAAAATTAACAGATTTTTCAATAAGTATGGCAGCAGGTGTCATGAGTGCTCTATTAATTCTTGAGTTAATACCAGAGTCAATTGAATTACTAAGTGATACATATACAATTACAAGAAGTATTATTATAGTTATAATATCGTCTCTTATTGGAATTATGATATTAAAAACTTTAGATTTATTTATACCAGATCATGATCATGAAGAAAATATTGATAACGATAATTTATTTCATATTGGAATTGTTTCAAGTATAGCACTAATTCTTCATAATTTAATTGAAGGAATGGCAATATATAGTTCATCATTAACAGATGGAAATATTGGAATATTATTGACACTAGGAATATGTTTACATAATATTCCTTTAGGAATAATGATAACTTCAACTTTATATAAATCAAACAACAATAGAAAGAAAACAATACTTATTATTGCTTTAATATCATTATCAACTTTACTAGGTGGCATCTTAATGTTCTTATTATCAAAAATAATAAATGATATTATAAGAGGAGTGTTATTAGCAATCACAATAGGAATGATAATCTATATAGTTTTATTTGAACTTATACCTGAAATACAAACAATCAAAAACAAAAAAACTTCAATTATTGGATTAATTTTAGGAGTATTAATATTCATGTTAACACTATTTTTTGAATAGTTTGACTTTAATTACTATTTATTATAAAATTAGGATGGTGATACTATGAAAAGAGGATTTACACTTGTAGAATTATTAGCTGTTACTGTTTTATTAGCGCTTATAATGGCTGTTTCTTATCCAACTCTCTTTAAAACTTTTGAAGATAAAGAAATTGAAATAGATTCAAACAAAAAACAAATTATAGAAAATGCTGCTATAAATTATGTAAAATTAAATATAAATGAATATCCATATAAAGAAGGAAACACTTGCCTCTTTTTAAAAGAATTAATAGATAAAAATAAAATAAATATTGATATAGATGAAGATTTAAGTGATAGAATTATTAAAATAAATATGCATAATAACAAATATAGTGCTGAAGTATTAGATAAAAATGTAACTTGTCAAGCAGATGGAATAATATATGAAATAAAAGAATGTACAACTGATTTATCAAATAGCAATTATAAATTAACAGATAATAAAACTACTTACTATAAAGCAAATAATGTGTTAAAACAAATAGATGTTATAGAGGGAACAAATATTAAAAATAAAGATATATTTTTTAATCAAATAAGTGCTTATGAAAATTTAAATAATATTATTAAAAATAATTCTAATGTTATTTCAACAATAGATATTAATCAAGATTATTTTAGAATGTATACAGAAATAAATAATCCTAGTGAGATCACATTAAATGATACAGAAAAACAGGCATTAGAAAGTGCTCCAATCTTTTATAATTCTGGAGTAATAAAAACTACTTGTGAATGAAAAATATATTAATTAAAATAATAAAAATTTATCAAAAAATACCAGGTAATTTTCATCAAAATTGTAAATATATTCCAACTTGTTCAAATTATGGTATAGAAGCCATTAATAGATATGGTTCTTTAAAGGGAAGCTATTTGACTATTAGGAGAATAATAAAATGTAATCCTTTTAGTCATGGTGGAATTGATTTAGTCCCAGAAAGGAAGATAAAAAATGAAAAAAATTAAAATATTATTATGTTTATCATTATTGTTAATGACTGGATGTATAAAAAGAGATAATCTAGAAAATATAACTATTTATACTACAGCATACCCAATTCAATATATAGTTGAAAATTTATATGGAACACATAGTACGGTAAAAAGTATATATCCAAATGGTGTTGATATAGAATCATATAAATTAAATGAAAAACAAATTAAAGATTATAGTAATGGGAATATGTATATATTTAATGGTTTAACTAATGAGAATGATTATGTAATTGATATGGTAAAAAATAATCGTAATTTGATGATTATAGATGCATCATCAACTATTGAATATGACAATTCTATAAATGAATTATGGCTTGATCCATCCAATTTTTTAATGATGACGTTAAATATAAAAAATGGTTTAAATGATTATATAACTAATCATTACTTAAAAAATGATATTGAAGAAAATTATGAAATATTAAAAGTTAAAATATCAAATTTAGATGCTAAATTAAAATTACTAAATGAAAATGCTACAACAACTACAATAGTTGTAGATAATAATACTTTAAAATTTTTAACAAAATACGGTTTTAATGTTATATCATTAGATTCTACTACAGTTACAGATAAAACAATTAGTGATGCTGTAAATTATTTAAATAAAACCAAAAATAAATATATTTTAACACTAGATGAAGAAAATATATCCGAAACAACAAAAAATGTAATAGACGCTACTAAATCTGGAATATTAGTTATTCATAATTTATCAAATTTAACCGATAAAGAAAAAGCTAATAAAGAAGATTATATTACATTATTTAATGAAAATATTGATAAATTAAAAATGGCTGTATATTAAGAGGTGAAGTATGAAATTTGATTTTAAAAAGATTAAAAAAATATTTAAAAAAAGTAAAAAATAGTTGTATAAATAATATAAATTGTATATAATAAAAGAGAACATACCTGATGGTTCTATGTTAGGTATATTCCTTGTTTTTTTGGAAAATCCTAACGACCCCCTGTGGCGTTAGGATATTTTTTATATAATAAAGTTATTTAGCTAAAATAATAATTATTATAATAAAAAGGTAAATTACGATTTTATAAAGATATTTTTCTCTTTTAGTCATAATCACCACCTCACTTTCTAAAATAAAAAGTAAGGAATATACTAACGCATCAGATATGCTCTCATATTATATCTTAGCAA
>CAKOWF010000057.1 GCA_934122215.1 uncultured Bacilli bacterium
GTTATGACACTCTGTCAATGTTGAAGAGTGTCTATTTTTTTATTGCTAATACCAATAAGGTAGATAACAGTAAGATGATAGCAATGAGCTTTAGAACTTTTATAACAAAAGTTTTAGTTTTCATTTTATCTACCTCCTTTCTTTTGCAAGATTGGAGGACGACACTCACATTAATTGTTCTTATATATAATTATACTATTTGTATATGTCCAAAACAAGTGAACATTAATAAATTTTTTCTTTTCATTAATTGGAATTGTATACCACCTGTATTTTGATATTCGTGTCAAAATATCTAGGAGGTTAAATATTTTGTCATAACAAAATAATATCTTAAAAATGAAGTTAGTAAATTAAGTAATACACTTGAATATTGGAAAGATAAATTCTTTAGAATTGTAACTCTTATAAAAAATAAATTATTAGGTAGAAAAAGTACAAGATAAGCAAATATGGAAGTCGCTGAAGATATGCACGATGTTGGAATAATTGATGATGATAATTTTAAAGAGTGTAAAGCACATTATAATACAAGTAAAAGATATGATACAAATGAGTCAAAAGACAAAAAAAGATAGAAATTTTAGTTTATAATCTCTATCTTTTTTAATTATTTAAATAAATTTGTTCTTTTTTTACTAAAACCTTTGAGCTTTTACTTTCAACTTTTTTTGATATTTTTTCACTTCTTCTAGACTTTCATATAAATTATGTTTCTCCAACAAATCTATTATATCATTACTTAAATCTTTTGGTTCGAATCGTAATCCAGCATATTCATAGTTTAAACTTGTTTTTGCAAGAATCATAAAATCAACAACACTTATTGAATATTTTTGTAAAATAGAATTTATTTCTGATTCATTATCATAGATTTGTTTTTTTACCAACTTTAATAATTTCTTTTCTTTTAATTTATTTTGTTTAAAAAATTCATCATTATTTCTTTTAAAATTATAATCTGAAATTATTTCCTCTAATTCAGGTAACAAACTACCGCTATCATTTTCAAAAGAATAAAACCAACCATTTAAATGTGTTTTGATAAGTCTCATAAATGTTTCATTGCTAATATTATGCTTTTCTATAAATTTTTTAACTTTAAACAAATATTCATCATCCGCAACAGGCATACAAAAACATCTTATATCACATGAAAAGAAAGTATTATAACCACATACTTCATATCCGTCGTTTCTATTTAATCCGCCTAACATATAACGAAGTTGTAAATCTTTATCTTCAAGATTTCTTATTTCTGTTTGAGATAAACTTTTCATTGTTTTTTCTCCTCGCTTTCTTACATATATTTTTATATAAATACATTCCTGAGTTCGTAAAAATATTATAGCATATTATTGTAATTATTACAATTTAATGGCAAAATTTTATTAGTGATTGATATTCTTATATATCAAATCGTTAAAAGTGAAAGGTTGTAGATAACTACGACACTCGCTCCATTTGAAATCAATTTATAAACTGGAAAATTTGTGAGTTTTTATTTTACGTATTAAAAGCTATGAAATTAATCATAGCTTTTAATACAAATTTTGGCAATTGTAAGCTTTCTAAAGTTATTTTAAAGTAAATCCACCATCTACCACTAAAACTTGACCAGTTATGTAAGATGCTTTATCAGATAATAAAAATATTATACTATCAGCTATTTCTTCTGGTTTTCCTATTCTTTTAATAATAGAAAAATCAATTGTCCAGCTAGGATCTTCTCCTGTACTATCTGTTAAAGGTGTATCTATAAGTCCAGGAGCTACTACAAATTAGATTTAAGCATATCTGTAATAGAAATATAATCTTCATCTTCTATTTTAAAATAAGAAATTTTCTGATTTAAAACTTTTAATTCTGCCATTTATTCCGCCTTTTCACTTACATCATTCATAAATTTGTCTGAAGTTAAATAATATTTTCTTTTTTTAGTACATCTTCAAGAGTTTCTTTATCATTTAAAATATATAATTTATCATAATTTCTATTAATAGAATCTTCATAATATGGAATAAACACTTGTTTTAATCTTCTAATAAAATTTTCATTATTACCACGGGCAATACATCTTCTTTCTACTTCCTCCCAGTTATTAATATTGGGGTAAGCAATAGAATATTTAATATTATGTTTATCGAAATAGTCAAAGTGTGCTGGCTTTAATTGAACTAGAACAACATCATATTTTTTTACTGCTTCATTAATAGCATCATAATAGTTTTGAGGCCACAAAGGATTTAATTCTCTTTTTGTACCTTTTTGTTCTTCAACAGGTATATCATTTCTCATTATATTTTTATATGGACTTGACTCTAAATCTTTGATGTTATTATATTTTTTACCTAATATACTTTTACCACAAGTAGCAAATCCAGCGATTATAATTCCCATTTAATATACACCTCATTTAATTTCATTAACATTAATTACATTTATACCATTACTTTTTAAAAATTTTACTGTATCTTCCAAATCTTCTATATATAATATTTCATCTAAATTACATTTATTTAACTTTGATATAATCTTTAGACCATCAAGTTTTAATTCTTGTGTTCCTGCTGATATTAGTTCAATATCATCACCATATTGTGTACTAATAAAATCTTGTTTTGCTTTAAAATGAAATGAAAATTTCATTCCTGATAAACAATACATTTTAATATTTTTATTTCTTAATTCTTGAATTAATTTATACAAAACTCCAGATCTATTACATGGTTCAATATCTATATAAAAATTACTAGGATTTTGATAAGCATTTGCATAATAGTTTAATCTTTTATCTACATTTTCATTACGATGCTTAACAAAATCTTTATCTCTATGAATTGCTAGTGTTCCATCATAATCAAATATAACAACTTTTATATTATCTAAATTTAAATTACTTATCACTATTCTATCACCTCAAATCTATTAAAATTATAACATTATTCAATATTTTATTGAATAAATTTACTAAAAAATATTAAAATATTAATTTATGGTATATTATTAGTAGTAAGTGATATTTATCACATCATAGAAAAAACGTTGTAGATATCTACGACACTTGCCCATTGAGATAATTACTCACATTTTTGCGTGAGTTTTATTTTGTATATTAAAAGCTATGAAATTAATCATAGCTTTTAATATAAATTTTGACATTTTAGTAACACATAAAGAACTGTGTTCTAAATTCTTATTTACCTATTATCAATAATTTTTTGTATAAAATTCTTTTCCATTTAATGTGTAATATATCAATTTTTTCTTATCAGAAATTGTAAAGAAATTATCATGAATCGTAATATTATTAGAGGTTGCTTTCTTTTGCATTATCTCTTTACCTTTTGCATCTAATATATAATAAATATTATTTTTTTGTGCTACATATAAGGAATTATCAAATTGTATGTTATCATAATCTTTACTAACTTTATTACCCTTTATATCTATTAAAAAATCTTTTTTATTACTTGAAACTATTGCTAAATTTGTTTTATCATAACTTGATATATATGTAAAATATTGATTACTTATTAATTTTCCCTTAAAATTGTAAAGTTGATACTTACCTGTTTTTGTTTTTAATTTATATATTTTGTTTGATCGACTTGTTACATTAACATCTACAGTATCTTTAATCTCTTTTCTTTTTTTACCACCTACATAAAATATAGTTGAATTATTTTTATTTATTATATAATTTTTACTATCTAAATATGCTATATCGTAATCAGAGTCGGAATTATATATTTCTAGTGTTTTTTTACCTTTGTTATCAATTAGATATTCTTTACCATTTAATCTACAAATTAAATTATTATTATCTTCTTCAAAGAATAAATTAGCACATTTTTTAGTTGTAAAAACTTTTTTATCATTATTATAATAGTCAAAAGTTTTATTACCATTTTCAAATATAACATATTGTGAATTATTTATACTATTTATAGAATTTACTTCTTTTTCTCCTGTTAATTCATTTATTATCTCACCTGTCTTGTAATTTATAATATATGTTTTATTATTATAATAAAAATAAGTTAAATCATATTCTCCATCATACACTTCTAAATCATCTTCTTCATTAACTCTTTTTATTTTTTTAATTAATGATCCCGTATATGAATTTAATATTTCATAATACTCATCATCCTCTATTATTATTAATTTATCATAATCCCAATATTCTTGTATTTCTTCATCTATTATTTTTTTTATTTTTTTACCCTTATTATCAATCAAATTATAATTATATTTATCATCTCTAGCCCTAATTATAAATCCAACCGTAGTAATATATTTATACTCTTTAAAGTTAATAATAAATTTCCCTTTAGAATTTATAACAGCATATTCCTTATTATTTTTGACTATTGCTATATCATTATGAAACTCAGTTATTTCGTCATAAAATTCAGTTAATTGTTTACCCTTTACATTAAATAATGCACTCTTTTTATCTTTATTCTCAACTATTATTACATTTGAATTTTCATTTGTTAAAGTTTTGTTATATTTGCCAAATAATTTTAATACTAATGCTATTCCTACAATAACAATTACAACAGCTATTCCTATAATTAAACCTAACTTCATTTTTTTTGAATTATTATTTGAATTTTGATTATTAGCATTTCTACCATCTAAAGAATTATTTATAGGTTGTGAATTAATATCTTGTATTATTGGTTGCTCATAACTAGGTGTTGGTGATACTTG
>CAKOWF010000058.1 GCA_934122215.1 uncultured Bacilli bacterium
GAATTAAAAACAAGAAATTATGAAAGTGTATTAATAGTAGCACATAGTGGGGTTTCCAAAGCTTTTAGTGGGTATTTTGAGGGAATACAAGATGGTAAATTTTTAAATAGAGGCCTTAAAAATTGTGAAATAAAAATGTATGAACTGTAGGTGATAATATGGATTTTAATTATGTTGACTTTTTATCATCTAGAGATAAGAAATTGATAAAAAAATTGTATTATGAATCTTTTGATATAGATGAAAGATTTCCATTCTGGTTATTAAAAAAATGTTCTAAAGAAAAGAACATAAAATTTAATGTAATATATAACAAAGATAAAGTAATTGGTTTTCAATATATTATTGAATATGATAATATTGCTTATTTAATGTATTTTGCTGTTAAAAAAAATCAAAGAAATAATGGATATGGTTCAGAAATATTAAAAAAATTAAACAAAAACTATAAAAATATTTTATTGTGTATTGAAAGATCAAATGAAAAAGTATTCGATATTAAGCATAAAAGAAAGCAGTTTTATTTAAGAAATGGATTTGTTGGAACTAATAAGTATATTGTAGATAATAATGTTGAATATGAAATATTGTGTAATAATAGTAATTTAAATATAACTAAAGAAATATTAGAAAAAAGATATAAGATGATGACAAGTTCTAAAATATTAAGATTTATAATAAGTAAAATTTTTAATGTTTATAATATTAAATTAAATTAGGAAAATTATACGAGAATAGAAATGGATATAACATAACGCAAATGAGGGTATTATTAGTTTATTAAAATACCCATAATTTGTTTGAAAGGAAAAAGATAAAATGGAATTTAATGTTTCGATGCTATGTGGATATGATTCTTCTACAAATGAATTATGCGGTTGGAGTGTAGCAATTATTGATGATAAATACACTAAAGAAGAATATAAAGCACTGAATAATTTAATACAAGAATATTATTTTATTAAATTTAAACAGAAACTTTATAAAATGAATACAAAAAAAGAAAAGTTGGAAACAGAAAAAAAATTATTAGAAGATAAGCAAAAACTAATTAGTATTGCTAATAATATTGTTTATGGTTATTCAGATTTATTTTTAAAATACTATAATTGGAGTAAACCATTGTGTAGGTATTATATGAACCAATGTAAAAAGAATGTTGAAATTGGGCCAAATTTAATAAAGGTAAATAAAATAGAGCGAACAATATATGAAGATTTCTGATACAAGTAATGATAAATATATTTAGATGATTTTATAGGAATTAAAAAAATTTATTATATGTAAAAAAGTTTAAACCAATATGATTTCAAATTAAAGTAGGTGAATTACATGAGAATAGGAATAGATATAGATGGTGTATTAACTGATATAGAACAATGGCAATTGGATTATGGTAGTAAGTTTTATTTTGAAAAGTATAATAAACAAATATTAGACAATGAAGGATATGAAACAACTGATATATTTAAAGTTGATAGTAAATTAGATGATGAATTTTGGAATGAATATTTTAAAGATTATGCAATAAATGTAGATGTTAGAAAATTTGCTAGTGAGGTAATAAAAAAACTAAAACAAAATGGTAATGAAATTTATATAATAACAGCAAGAGGTAGTTTTTTATCCCATTCAGCTAGTGTAATGAGTATAGAAGAAAATAGAAATATTGTTTTAGAATGGTTAAAAAGAAATGAAATTGAATATGATAAAATTATATTTAGTCCAGAAGATAAACTTAGTATATGTATAGATAATAATATAGACTTAATGATAGAAGATAAAGTTGATAATATTAATAAGATATCTACAAAGATACCTGTTATATGTTTTCATGCAGGATACAATAAAGCTTGCACTGGTAATAATGTTATTAGATGTTATAGTTGGTATGATATATATGCAAAAGTAAATAAATTTTTGTTAAAATAAAATTTAAGTAATAATAAATTAGAAAAAATTTTTATATAATGTATTAAATTAGGAAGTGATTTTAATGATGATTATAAGACACAAAACACCAACTGAAGAATGTTTTTTGTCATGGTTAAATAATTATCCAGAAAGCTTTCACCCAAAAGATGAACAAAGATTTTATGAATTTGCTCATTGTATATTTTCATATAATGTCAAAAATTGGTTAGATAAGGATTATTTTAGTAAAAAAATTTTAGAATTGAAGCCAAATTTTCAAATAGATAATATTGATAAATTTTATAATCGACTTTTAATTTTAAAAGAATATAATGAATTTCAAAAACTTCCTCTTATATCTATAATTACGGAAAATGATGGATTCATTCAGCGACAGGTAATTAATAATAAAATTAAAGAAGTAGCAATTACTGAAGATGAATGTAATAATGGTGGTATTTCTAAAAAAGAATTTGTTAATAGATTGAATGACAATATAAAAAATTAATTGTATTAAATATAAATAAAACAAAAATTGCACTTAATTTTTAAAAGAATATATGGTTTAATTTTCTTGCAATCTTTATATTTTTGTAGTATGATATTCACCATTCAAAGGGGGAAAGCAAATGGAAAGCGAATTATATCATATACACTTAAAAGGAAATAAAGATTTTAAATGGCAAGTAGGAAATATTATTAATATAGATAAAACGTTTGATAGTGTTATGAATCAAAGACAACAAAATTTTTGCCAATTAATAAAATTAAATAACACCAATGTTCAATATTCTATTTATTTAGCTCAATATTTTGATGAAATACAAAATAAAACTTCTATAAAGAAAGAAGAATTAGAAAAGTTAAAATCATTATTAGAAGCTGGATATTGTTTATCATATAATGCCAACTTTTTTAAAAGAGAATCAAGTTTAGAAAATTGTAGAAAAGATAATTATAGTTCATTACCAAGTAGATTACATAGTATCTATTTATGTGATAAAGATGGACTTGAATATTGGCAGGATAATATTATTGAACAAAATAAAGAATCAGAAATATTTAAAGTATATGCAACAGGTACTATATTTAAAACAAATGAACAATTATTGCCAAAAGAAGAAACAACATATGGAGAATCATATAATGCTTCATTCAAGTATTGGAATCCAAAGTTTAAAAATGTTCCAAACTATGCAAATGAATATTTAGTACAAGGAAAAATAAAAATACTAGAAAAATTGAAGTAGTTAAAAACTACTTTTTTAATTTAAATATAATTCTAATCATATATCTATTACATAAACTATAATAGATGATTTAATGAATAAAAAATAAAATAAATGCTCTTGTAAAAAAACTATGAAAAAGCACAAAAAATAATAGAAGAAGTAAATGGAAATGTAAAATGTTGATATACATAAGGACTGCAAGGTTTAAAACGAGAACAAGGCCCACAAGGTCAAATGTAAGTTGCCTATACTATAAGACATTTAGATGAAACCCAAAATTAAATTTGTCTACAATAGATGAAACAATAGTATTATTATTAATAATTGTCATATAATGCCACCTAATATATTTTGTTATCATTATAGATTTAGGGTTAATTATATGGTGCAGATAAATATGTAAAAAAATATAATAATTAATTTATTAAATAAAATAAAAAAACAAAAAATTTATAGTTTAATAATTCTTTGTTTTAATATAATATAAATTTTCACCATTATTTAATTTATCAATATATTTAGCCCCATATTTTTCATAATAATTAATCAAATTAGATTTCAAATAAACTACATTATAACCTAAATTATAGGCTTTATTTAATATAGCTTTATTTAACAATTTAGAATATCCTAACCCTCTATATTCTTTTTTTACATACATAGTGGCATACCATGGGGTTAAATCTTGTCTTTCTAACCCATCATATTTGAATAGGGAGATAAAACCAATTAAAATATCATTATCAATTAAACCTAAAATGCTAATATATTTATCACTATTTAAAATTTTATCTTTTTTATTTTCTATATATTTTTTCATTTCATCACTATTCTTTTTTGAACCCCATTCTAAAGAACATAATAAAATGTATTCATCTAAATATTTACTATTTTTAATATCTAACAAACTAATCAATCAAGTCACCTCTAACATAATTATACCATTAATCAACAAAAATAATAAATATGTAT
>CAKOWF010000059.1 GCA_934122215.1 uncultured Bacilli bacterium
CACCACCTCACTTTCTAAAATAAAAAGTAAGGAATATACTAACGCATCAGATATGCTCTCATATTATATCTTAGCAAATTTATGAAAAACACCTAAAAATATTTTGAAAAATATTAAATTATAAAAAATCTATTGTATAAATAATATAAATTGTATATAATAAAAAAGAACATACCTAATGGTTTCTAGTTAGGTATATTCCTTGCTGGAATGTTTCCTAACGACCCCCTGTGGCGTTAGGATATTTTTTATATAATAAAGTTATTTAGCTAAAATAATAATTATTATAATAAAAAGGTAAATTACGATTTTATAAAGATATTTTTCTCTTTTAGTCATAATCACCACCTCACTTTCTAAAATAAAAAGTAAGGAATATACTAACGCATCAGATATGCTCTCATATTATATCTTAGCAATTTTTTAAATAAACACCTGAAAATTTTAATAAAAAAGAAAAAAAAGAGAATTTATCTCTTATTTTTTAAATACAAATAATTTACTTAAAACATAATTTAAAACTATAGCAACAAATTGAACTATAATTTTAGAAATCATATCATTTAAAGATAATAATGTAACTAAAATATACATAGTTATAAGTTCAATACCTAATGATGTTAATCTAGATAAATAAAATTTAAACATATCTTTAATTTTATTAGAACTACTAGTTTTAAAAACATATTTTTGATTAGTAAAAAAGGCAAAAGTAACTGACAAAATCCAAGACAATATATTACTTATAACATAATCAAGATAGACCAATCTAGTAAAAAAAGCATAACTTAATATAGAAACTAATGTAGTTAAAACACCAAAAATAAGGTAATTAATTATTTCTTCATATTTTTTATATATTTTTAACATTTTCTTCAGTTTCCTTAATAATATAAATTGGTCTTTTTTTAGTTTCTAAATATGTTTTAGCTAAATACTGTCCCATAATTCCAATACAAAATAATTGAATACCACTTACAAAGAAAATTATACAAACTAGACTAGGCCATCCATTAACTGGATCCCCTAGTATTAAGGTTTTAACTATTATAACAATAACCATAATGAATGATATTAAACAAAATATTATACCAATGATAGATGAAAATAATAGGGGAGTAGTAGAAAAACCAATTATGCTTTCCATAGAATATGCAAATAATTTCCAAAAGTTCCATTTAGTTGTTCCAGCAACTCTTTCGGTATTTTCAAATGTGATCCATTTAGTATTAAAACCTACCCAAGAAAATATTCCTTTAGAATAACGATTGTATTCTTCTAATTCTAATATAGCATCTACCATTTGTCTTGTCATTAATCTGAAATCTCTAGCTCCATCAACAATAGTAGTTTTACTAATTTTATTTATAATTTTATAATACCATTTAGTAAATAATTTTCTAAAGAAAGAATAACCATTTCTTGAAGTACTTTTAGTTGCTATACAATCATAATCTGAACTTTTAATTTCATCATACATTTCTATTAGTAACTTAGGAGGATCTTGCAAATCAACATCCATCATTGCTACATAGTCACCTTTAGTTGCTTTAAGGCCTGCTAATATACCAGCTTCTTTACCAAAATTTCTAGAAAAAGATATATATCTTACTCTTGAATCATTTTTAGCTAAATTTCTTAATATATTTAATGTATTATCTTTTGAACCATCATTTATAAAAATTAATTCAAATTTAACATAATCCATTTTTTTCATAATTTTTTTCATTTCATCATAATAAATAGGAATTGATTCTTCTTCATTATAACAAGGAATAATTATACTAATCATTTAAAACACCTCAAAAAGATTATACCATATTTATTTTTACTATGATATAATTAAATAGGTGATAATATGAATTTTATATCAAAAAATAAATATATAATTTTAGTAATTACATTATTAACATGTTTAATGTTTTATTTTATTGGAGAAAAGCAAGGATTTCATGAAGATGAAATATTTTCAATAGGCTCTAGCAATTATAAATATGATAATGTTTATAGACCATTTGGTTATGCTGAAGCCGCTCAAGATGTATTTTATAATCAAGTTTTAAAAAGTGATCATAAATTATATAATTTGAAAAAATTTATTTTTGATAATAATTCGTTTATAAAAGATGAAAATTTAGTTAAAGAAGTTCCTATTTTTAAAACAAAAGATGATGCTATAGAATATTTGACAATTGGTAAAGGTGATATATTTAATTATTTTTCGGTGTATTATAATCAATCAAGAGATGTACATCCACCTTTATTTTATTTTTTAGTTCATTTTGTATCAACTATATTTTATGGAACATTTTCTAAATATATTATATTTAGTATTAATTTATTATTTTTTATTGGCACATTATTAGTAATTAATAAAATAATGAAAAGTTTAAATAAAGAAAAACTAGGAATACCTACTATGATTTTATATGGTGGTAGTATAGGATGTATTAGTACTGTAATGTTTCAAAGAATGTATATGATGTTAACTTTCTTTAGTATTTTATACTTGTATTTGACTATTAAATTTATTCAAGATGATTTTATAATAAATAAAAAGAAATTGTGGATTTTAACAATTTTATGTGGTTTTTTAACTCAATATTATTTTTGTATATATATTGTACTTGTATTTATATTAATATCAATATATTTAATAATTAAAAAGCAGTATAAAAAACTATATAATTATTTTATAATACATTTTATACCAGCTATAATTGGAATAGTATTTTATCCAGCAAGTATATATCACATCTTCTTTTCATATAGAGGAATAGGTGATGGTGGCAGTACTAAAACAATCATTGAAAATGTTATTTATTATTTAAGTCAAATTTATAAATTATTTGGATTTAAAAATTTATTATTGATTACTATTTTAGTATGTATTATTTTGATTATTAAAAATAAAATAAAAATCAATAAGGAAAAAGTAAACTATTTAATATTACTTCTTGTTCCAGTAATTATGTATATATTAATTGTATCTAAAATTGCTCCTTTTTTAGGTGAAGATTATACTTCTAGATATATAATGTTAACTTTTCCTATAATAGCTATTAGTATCATGTATCTATTTAGTTTAATAACTAAATCTAGTATTATTCCATTAATTATTAGCGTAGTATTAGTAATAAATGGATTATTTAATGAAACTCCTGTTTACTTATATAAAGATTATAAAAAAGTAATGGATTTAGCTCAAGAAAATAAAGAAGATTATTTTGTATATGTATTTGATAATAATTTTACTCATTTAAGTTCATTACCTGAATTTGCTACATATAAAGCTAGCTTAATAATTAATGTTAACGAATATGATTTTAGTTTATTAAATAATAGTGAATTAAATAGTAGTAATGAATTTATTGTTTGTATTAAAAAATGGTTAAATCAAGATGAAATATTGAATAAAATATTAAAAAATACAAAGTTTAATGACTATGAAAAGTTATTAGAATTAGATAGTGATGTAGAATCTATTTACTATAAATTTTCATAATTTAGCACTCACCACTTGACAATGCTAAAATAAAGTGGTAGAATGATAATTGTAAGGGATAAAGAAATCCTTACAGGGTATTAAGTTATATGATGTGCTACCTATTTGGTGTCAACACAAAAATAAGAAAGGAAGTAATGTATATGATGATGATACCTAGAAGAAAAGATTTTGATTTATTAGAAGATATGTTTAAAGATCCATTCTTTAATGTAGAAGAAAGTAAGGTAATGAAAACAGATATCAAAGAGCATAATAATAGTTATTCAATAATTGTTGATTTACCAGGATACAATAAAGAAGATATAAAAGTTGCTGTAGATGATGGATATTTAACTATTCATGCTACAATGAGTTCTAATAATGATGAAAAAGAAAAAGGCAAATTTGTTCGTCGTGAAAGATATTTTGGCGAATGTTCAAGAAGTTTTTATGTAGGTGATCAAATTACTACCGAAGATATTAAAGCTTCATTTAAAAATGGTACATTGAATATTGAAGTTCCTAAAAAAGAAGAAAAGAAAGAATTGCCTAATAAAAAATATGTAGAAATTGAAGGATAATAAAAACCAGTCATATAAGACTGGTTTTATT
>CAKOWF010000060.1 GCA_934122215.1 uncultured Bacilli bacterium
ATAACAAAAAATAAAGAATTTGGATCAAGAGAAATGTATCAAGAAAAGGGATTCAAAGATATAATAATAGAACCAATAAAAAAAGAAGAAATAATAAGTACAATAAAAGAATATATTGAAAGATAAAAATCAATATATTTTTCTTTATTTTAATAAATATTAAATACTGAAAAATTGCAAAGATTATTAAGAGGTTACCATTATATAAGTGGAACTATTGCTGCTCCATTAAATACTTATTTTACTATTGGAAATAGAGCGGATTTATTAAATTGTTTTCCTTTAAATATTGGTTTATTGAATGAAAAAATGAAATTTGGATTTCCTATTTCTATTAATGAATATGGAATATCTATGAATAATTTAGTTTTATCATCAAATAAAAATTTTAAGAACAGAATAAATATTAAATGATGTATGATATAATTAATTGTAGTAGGAGATGATTTTAATGCAAATAATTGAAAAAGAATTACAATGTAATAAACAAGGAATAACTTATGGAGATGGGTATAGAATTGTGTATTTTTATGATGATAATAATTATGAAATAGGTGCATATTGTAAAACTGTAGAAGGTTTTATGATTGGGTTTGCGGAATGTGATCCGATAATGGATGAAGATGACATTCCAGAATTTATATCAATAGATGATTTGCTTAATAGATATTTAAATGAAATGGCAGATATAGTTGCAGTAGCTCTTTATAAAACAGATGGAACGTGTTTACAAAAGAAAACAAGAACAGTAACAAAGTAATAAACAAATAGAACTTTTATTCTGTATATATATTTTTCTAAAAACGTTATAATCGTAATCTTGATATTTGCAGCATGTAAAAAACAGCGGTCTTATATTTAAATTAGGTAGTGAAAATAGATATAGCCTCGTTTCTTGGACAAAGGGAGTGAGGCTTTTATATGTGGAAATTAATTTATAAAGATAAAATTAATTTATATAATGATAAGCAGAAATGAATGTTGACAAAAAGTTCATAAAATAAATATAATGTAAAACCAAGTGTAATTAGTCATCTGGTTGTATTAATAAATAAACATTGAATGGAAATTTTTGGAACAAACGAAAATAAAATTCATAACAAATCTGACAAACGAAATAAATAAATTTAAATGAAAATGTAAAAATATTTGAATCATATTAAATATAAATAAGAATATATTGAAAGATAAAAATCAATATATTTTTTCTTTATATTTTAATAAATTAATGAATAATACTTAATATTCATATAATTTTATGATAAAATATAATATGTATGAAAGGATTGATTACATGAACTTATTAAAAAAATTATTTGATCATGAATATAAGGAATTAGAAAAATTTAAAAAAATAGCAGACCAAATAATGGAAGAAGAACCAGTAATAGAAAAATTAACAGATGAAGAATTAAAGGGAAAAACAAAAGAATTTCAAGATAGATTAAAAAATGGAGAAACACTAGAAGATATAAAAGTAGAAGCTTTTGCAGTAGCAAGAGAAGCAGCATATCGTGTAATAGGAGAAAAACCATACTATGTACAAATACTAGGTGGATTAGCAATCCATTACGGAAATATAGCTGAAATGAAAACAGGAGAAGGAAAAACTTTAACAGCTACAATGCCAGCTTATCTAAATGCTTTAGATGGAAGAGGAGTACACATTATAACAGTAAATGAATACCTAGCTGGAAGAGATGCTGAATGGATGGGTGAAATTTATAGATTTCTAGGTTTAACAGTAGGAATAAATTATAGAGAAAATACTCATAGTGAAAAACAAGCAGCATACAACTGTGATATTATGTATACTACAAATAATGAATTAGGATTTGATTATCTAAGAGATAACATGGTAGTAAAAGCAAGTGATAGAGTACAAAGAGGATTAAACTTTGTTATAATCGATGAAGTAGATTCAGTACTAATAGATGAAGCAAGAACACCATTAATAATATCAGGTGGGTATATGGAATCAGCAAACTTATATATAGATGCTGATAGATTTGCTAAAACATTAAAAGAAAACAATGGATATATATATGATGAAAAAAGTAAAGCAGTAACACTAGATGATATAGGTATTAAAGCTGGAGAAAAATACTTTAGAGTAGACAATCTATATGATATAAATAATACAAATTTAGTACACTACATAAATCAAGCTTTAAAGGCAAACTATGCTATGAAAAAAGATTATGATTATGTTGTACAAGATGGAAAAATAGTAATAGTAGATCCATTTACAGGACGTTTAATGGCAGGAAGAAGTTATTCAGAAGGATTACACCAAGCTATAGAAGCAAAAGAAGGTGTAGAAATTCAAAAAGAAACAAAAACACTAGCAACTATTACATTCCAAAATTTATTTAGAATGTACAATAAATTAGCCGGTATGACAGGAACTGCTAAAACTGAAGAAGAAGAATTCAGAGAAATATATAATATGTATGTTATAGAAATACCTACAAATAAACCAGTAGTGCGTACAGACTATGGTGATTTGATATTTGCTACAAAGGCAGGTAAATATAAAGCTATAGTGGAAGAAATAAAAGAAAAACACGCTAAAGGTCAACCAGTACTTGTCGGTACTATAGCAGTAGAAACAAGCGAATTAATAAGCTCTATGTTAAAAAAAGAACATATACCTCACGAAGTATTAAACGCTAAAAATAATGCTAGAGAAGCAGAAATAATTGCCAAAGCCGGAGAAAAAGGTGCAGTAACTATCGCAACTAATATGGCAGGTCGTGGTACAGATATTAAATTAACTGATGAAGTAAAAGAATTAGGTGGATTATGTGTAATAGGTACTGAAAGACATGAATCACGAAGAATTGACAACCAATTAAGAGGTCGTTCAGGTAGACAAGGTGATCCAGGATATAGTCAATTTTGTGTATCATTTGAAGATGATTTAATGGTTCGTTTCGGTACAGATAGAGCAAAAGAATTACTTGCTAGAGTTGGATTCTCAGATGATGCATCTATTCGTAATGGAATGCTTGCTAAATCAATAGAATCAGCTCAAAAAAGAGTAGAAGGTAATAACTTCGATATCCGTAAAAATTTACTTCAATATGATGATGTAATAAATACTCAAAGAGAATATATTTATGATATTAGAAATCAAATATTAGATAGTGAATCAATTCATGATAAAGTATTAGAAAATATGTTTAACTTTATTAAAACTTTAGTAGAAGGTCATATAGCTCCTGAAGGATATTTAACTGATAATGATTTAAGTGAAATATTAGAATTTGCAAATGAACATTTATTAAAAGAATCATTAAAAGTAGATGATATTAAAGATAAATCTGTAGAGGAATTAATACAATTTTTATATGATAAAGTTATAAATGAATATAATGAAAAATTATCAGAAATACCAACTGAAATAGCTAATGAATTTGAAAAAGCTATCTCACTAAGGGTTATTGATACCCATTGGATGAATCATATTAATACAATGTCTCATTTAAGAGAAGGTATAGGACTTAGAAGTTATGCGCAAGAAGATCCATTACGTGCATATACTAGTGAAGGCTTTGAATTGTATGATGAATTACTAAATACAATAGATAAAAACATTACAATGTTCTTACTTAAATCAGAAATAAGACAAAATATTGAAAGAAAACAAGTTGCTAAAGGTCAAGCTGTAAATGATGACAATAAAACTAAAAAAGCAAC
>CAKOWF010000061.1 GCA_934122215.1 uncultured Bacilli bacterium
GATAAAAATTCAAATATTTCACTTTTTCATAATTTATTTGTTGTTAAAGATGGAGAAAATTGTATTGATGATATTATAAATTTTGTATATGAGATAAATGAATGTGAGGATTATAATAAACTATCTGAAGAAACAACATTGCAAAAGAAAATAAAAGAACAATTATTATTGAATGAGAAATTTTATTTAGGCTTGGGAGTTTTAAAGGAAGAAAATTATTAAAATAAGAAAAATGCTGTAATATAAATGTTATGACAGAATGAAAATGATATAGTTATTACACTTAGTTTATATTGAAAGAATGCAGTATATATGATAGACATGCACAATATACATTTTAAAATTTTACTAGTCATAACCATAATATAAGCCATGTTGAATGTGTAACATTATTAGTAAAGAAATAAAATTTGTAATATTTGATTTTAAAGTTAAATTTAAAGCATCTATAAGATATTTTTATTAATGATAAAATAGATATAAATGTAAAAGAATAAAGAACAAAAAAATTGATAAAATTATTAAAAACTTTAAATAATGTAAGATTCAAAATTTTATTATTTAGATTATTAGTATTAAGAAATATATATGACAATGCCCACAGATATAATGAAGTTTATTATAAATTAAATAAATTATTAGTTGTTGATAATTACTATTTTCTATAATCATCATAACATATATTGAAAGGAGAAATAATATGAATCAAAAATACTCCAAAAAAATTCAATGTATTTTAGAAGAAGGTAAAAAATGTAAAGAAAAACTTTGCTGTATTGGTCCAACAGGTCCAACAGGTCCGGCAGGCGGTCCAACAGGTCCAACAGGTCCAACAGGCCCAACAGGTCCAACAGGTCCAACAGGCCCAGCAGGTCCGGCAGGTCCACAAGGGTTACAAGGAGCCGCTGGTATTCAAGGTGAAATAGGTCCAACAGGCCCAGCAGGTCCGGCAGGTCCACAAGGGTTACAAGGAGCCGCTGGTATTCAAGGTGAAATAGGTCCAACAGGTCCAACTGGGCCAAGTGGTGAAAATTCACTTAGCTATGGTAGTAAATATGATACAACTACCGATACAATTTCTTTAACAGAAAATATTGATAGTGCCATTCCTTTAACAACTACAGGCTTGTTATCAGGAATAACTGGAGCAAATGCAAATACATTAACTATTACTGAAGATGGTATATATAAAATAGATTATTTCTTCAGTGGTTCACCTAGTACAGAAGCTACTTTAACTTTGTCAGTTTCACAAAATACTAATCCTATAAATAGTTCTAATATAATTAAAGAAATATCTGCAAATACAGATGATGAATTAAGTGGAAGTATAATAATCAACTTATCAGCAAATGACGAAATTGGATTAAGTCTAAGTTCAAATGTAACTGCTACAATATCAACATCAACAGGAACAAATGCATATTTAAATATAATAAAAATAGCATAGATATAAAACATCTCTAAAAAAAGAGATGTTTTAAAATTTATATACATTTTATAAAATGGTATTACTAAATAGTTAAAATGGTTAAGACAATTTATAAAAATGGTATAACCAAAATATAAAATTTATCATTTGCCTTATTCTTTTAAATGAGTATAGTAGTATTCGTCAAAAAGAAGGAGGCACATATGTCAAAAAAAATTAAAGCTATTATTTTAATAGCAATCATGGTAATATTACCAAAAGTAAAAGCAGTAACACCAAAAATTGAATATATAGATAATGTATATTCTAACAGAATTGTTGATGGAAAAAGCATAAATGGACAACTTGGTTATATTTATATTAATGATAATTTAGCTTTTTGTATTGATCCAATGAAGATTATAGGAAAGGATTATCAACCATATGTTGATAAATTAGATGATTATTATACTGATGAACAACAAAGAAAATTGAAATTGATTATACATTATGGTATAGAGTTACATAAAAATAATCCATATTATTATATGGCTACTCAGGAATTAATATGGAGATTGAATAATAATGGTGATTTTTATTTTACAAAGACTTCATCTATAAATGGTGAAAAAATAAATATAGATTCATATAAAGAAGAAATATTAAGAAATGTAAAAGAACATGATATTTATCCAAGTTTCAATCAAATAACTATAACTCCAAAATTATATGATACAGTTTTATTAAAAGATGAAAATAATGTTTTAGAAAAATTTTTATATGGAAATAGTAATGGTAACACAGTTTATAAGCAAGGCAATGAACTAGAAATTATAATATCAAACATGTCACCAACTACATTAAAATTACATAAGACAACAATGTCTGGAGGTATATCTAGAACATATATTGGTGATGGTCAAACATTAATAACATCAAGCTTATTTGATGAACAAGAAGCTACTATAAATATAATTCCAACAGGTGTTAGTTATTATTTAGGAATAAAATTTAAAGAAGGAAATGATTCGATAATTAATAAAATAAAATTTAAGATATATAATCATGATACATCTAATTATATATTAAATGGAAAAATTTTTGAATCAAATAATTTTGGTTATTTTAAATCAGACTTTAAGATAGATCCAGGAAATTATGAAATAGAATATGTAGATATTCCTAGTCCTTATATTGTTTCAAAATTACCAAATAAATTTACCTTAGATGAAAACTCAGAGGTAGATGATGAATTTAGATATCAAGTCATTAGTTACTTAGAACAACCATATGGAATTTTAAAAATAAATAGAGGTGTTACAAAGTTTGATAAAAGTATATATAAACTAAATAATATAGAATATGACATTTATTCATATTCCAATAATTATGATAATAAATCAAATTTAATATATAAAAAAGATCAGTTAGTTACAACAATTACAACAATTGATGGCTATGCAGAAGTTAAATTACCATTAGGAAGATACTATGTTGTAGAACGTGATAATAATTATGGTGTAAAAAAAAGTTCAAAGCAATTTGCAACCTTTAAATATGTTGATTCGACAACAGAATATTATATTATCGAAAAAGAACTAATATCACCATTACCTAGATATGATATATCAATAAATACATATAAAGAAAATATAGATACAACCTATTCTGGTTATGAGTATTTTAAATATGTTGTTGTTGCTTTAGATGATGTGTATTATTTTAGTGATTTAATTTATAAAAAAGGAGAAATTGTATATAAATTAAAAAGTGATGTTAATGGCTATATAAGCAAAAATTTTATTTTAGCGCCAGGAAATTATATTTTAATTGAAGATACATTTAATGATTTATATTATGAATCAAGCAATATAGAAATAATAAATAATGTTAATAATAATAGTTCAAATCACGAAATATATAAAAAATTAAAAAGAGGAAATTTATTGGTTAAAATATACTCAGAAATTGATAATATTCCTGATGAATTAACATTTTTTTATGATAGTAATCTAAA
>CAKOWF010000062.1 GCA_934122215.1 uncultured Bacilli bacterium
GTTAGTCATATAGTAACAGATATTAGACAATGGATTAGTAAAATTTATTCCTGGTAGTGTAATGATTAATGATGTAGCTCTGAGGATGAATATTCATACAATGAAGGTAGTCATACACTGACTATTAATTTAAAAGATATAGGTACTAATGGTACAACTACTCTCACGTTTCGCATTAAAAAAAATTCATAATCAATATTTTGTATTAAAATTTTGACGTTATTTACATTATGATAATAAAACTCCACAAAGTAACTATGTAACAGTTATAAGTCATGTTCAAAAAAATAGAAGAGACAATTTTACTTGTGGTACTAAATTTTGGAATATATAATAATCACTTTATGTGATTTTTATTCTATTATAAGTAAATTTTACCACATAAAAAAGCAATATAAATTGCTTTAAGAACCTACACTTGTATATTTTTTAATACCAAATTTAAATAATAATAATGACGGAATTACATATATAAATACAATTAATGGTGAAAAAACATATAAAATATTATTAGTTTTTCCAAGCAAATATAATAATGGATAATAATTTACAAAACCAAAAGGAATAATGATTGTAAAGAAAGTCATTATTTCTTTTTTAAATATACCTATTGGATATTGCGCTAAATGTTTACTACCATCTGTAAATAAATTTCTTATTTCTAATCCTTGTACTGTATAAAAACAATATGATGCCATAAATAAGAACAATGAAAAAAATATAACTATTGAACTTAATATCATTAATATAAGAGTAATTATTTTATATATGTCAAAGCTTATATTTAATTTATATAATGCTATAAATAAAATTATTATAGATTGAAAAATTCTTGATATTTTAACAAAATCAATATCCCACATAATAGATTGTAATAATAAATTTCTAGGTCTTAATAATAATCTATCAAAATTACCATTTATTATTAAAGTGTCAAATTTATCTATTCCTCGAGCAAATACTTGGTTTATAGTATAACCCATTTGAATAATAGAAAAACATAGTAATACTTCATATACATTAAAACCTTTGATATTATTAAATCTACTAAACAAAGCTAAAATTATAAAGTAATATGTAAAAAAAACGAAAAATTGTGAAATAAAACCAATAATAAAAGATTTTTTATATTCTAAAATAGATTTAATATGCATTTTTAATACTTCAAAATATAATTTCATATTATCCACCTTGAATTAATGCCTTTCTAGTAGCTTTTTGTGATAATGAATAACCTATTATTGTTAGTACAATTAACCAAATTATTCCATATAAAATATTTATTATTGATTCTATTCCAGAAATATTACCTGAATATATTCTAAATGGTAAATCACATATATATTTAAAAGGTAATATATTAGCTATTTTTTGAAGAAAAGGTGGAAAAAAAGATATTGGCACTGTTCCACCTGAAAATATTTCAGCAAGCACCATAAATAATGCCATTATACCTTTTTCATCCAAAGTATAAATAGTTATTAAATGATATATCATAGTGAATGATGTAATAACTAAACTAGATATAAATAAGCAAATAATAAATAATATAAAATTAGTAACACTTATAGGTAGTCCTAATTTATATGGATATGGTAATAATAAGGATATTAATATAACTGGCATAAATCTAAGTAATACATTTGATAATCTTGAACCATACATAGTAGCAAACCACTTTTTATAAAAATTAATTGGTCTAACAAACTCATATGCAATATTTCCATTTTTAATCATTGTTAATAGTTCATTATCTTTATACCATGTGTATACTAAAGCAAAAAAAGCTTGATTTAACCATAAATAATCTACTAACTCTTGCCATTTCATTGGTAATGATAATTCACCATTTGTTTCATAGAAAGCTAAATAAACGGAAATAAATATAAATCCAAAAAAAATCTGAGTTAATATACCAGCTAATGCTGCTATTCTATATTGAATACCATTTATAAATTTTAGTTTAAAAATTGATAAATACGTTTTCATATTTCAAAATCCTTATAAAGCTTTATTATTATATTATCTATATTTTCATTGTCTATTTCTACATCCTCTATATTAATATTTGTTGATAAATATTTTAAAAAATTAGAAATTGTTATTTTATTAACATCAATTATAAAGTTATAACCATTATCTATTTTTGATTGTTTTATAACACCTTTCTTGTTGATTTTTTTTATTTTTTCTTTTGTGTATATTTGTACGCTTTTATTATTTCCATACTTTTCTTTTAAATTTTTTAATGTTCCATCATATAATATTTGTCCTTTTCCAATAAAGATAATTCTTTTAGCAAGTGCTTCTATATCACTCATATCATGCGTTGTTAATATTATTGTTGTTTTTAATTCCTTATTAATTTTTTTTATGAAATTTCTTACTACTTCTTTTGAAATAGCATCTAATCCTATAGTAGGTTCATCTAAAAATAATATGGAAGGTTTATGTATTAGCGAAGCAGCAATTTCGCAGCGCATCCTTTGACCTAAACTAAGTTGTCTAACTGGTACTTGGATAATATCTCTAATATCCAGTAATTCAATTAAAATTTCTTTTGTTTTTTGATATTCATCATTGTCTAATTTATATATATCTTTTAACAAATCAAAAGTATCTTCTGCAGGAATATCCCACCACAATTGACTTCTTTGTCCAAAGACAACTCCAATATTTGAAACATATTTTTCTCTATCTTTCCATGGTATCATACCATTTACTTGAACTGTTCCACTATCTGGAATTAATATTCCACTTAGAATTTTAATAGTAGTTGATTTACCTGCTCCATTAGGTCCAATGTAACCAATGATTTCTCCTTTTTTTATTTGAAATGATACATCTTTTACTGCATCTATATAGATGTATTCTCTTTTTAAAAAGGATTTTAAAGATGCCTTTAGTCCACTTTTTCTTTTGGCAACTTTAAAAGTTTTATTTATGTGATTTACATTGATGAATGACATTTATTATCACACTCCTTTCAACGCAAAAAAACACAACTTTCGTTCTGTGTAACTAAAATCTGTATATATTATGTTTTTCAGCAAAAATGTCAATTTCATTGTATAATAAATATTTTATTATGTCAATTATATTTTATAATTTGTATTTTCTTTTTTATTAATAATATTTAAGCAATGTCTCATTATATCTTTTCTACCTCTTTTTGATAGTACTTGTACTAAATCAAATCCAGGTCTTCTATTTCCCTCAATAAAAGTTGCTCCATCTTCTGTAACAGCTACATCCCATCCTACTACGTG
>CAKOWF010000063.1 GCA_934122215.1 uncultured Bacilli bacterium
GGTAAATATTTTTTATTTATAATAAATTTTATATTTTTAAATATAATTATATACCATGTAACTATGTAAATAGTTATCAAAATATATGACATAGTAACTGCTAGACCGTTAGCATAAATAAATCCATTCTGGTTTACTAAATTAATTGGTAAAATCAATATTATAATTGTTCCTAATACATAATATATTAAATTAATTATATTTTTATTTTTGACATTCTTATTCTTTCTTGATATATAAACAAGATAAACAGTAAAAAGAGATATAAAAGATATTAAATATATAAGATATAATTTTACTAATAAAGGTGATTTAATATTTAAAAGTCCTGAAATATAACAACAAATTTCAGTAACTAAACCAATTAAATTTACTACTGCTATTACCTTAAAAATTTTATGCTCTATTGACTTTATTCTTTCTTTCGAAAAGAAAATAGCTATTAATGAAATCATATATATCAAACTTATTATTTGACATAAAAAACTACCATTCATTTTTATTTCACCTTTCTATTTGAATATTCATATACAATTTCTGGAATGTTCTCTTTATAATTATCAGGTATCAATTTTTCCAAAACTTTATGATCTACCTTTCCACCACCTGTTTTTAAAATATTGTTAACAAAAATGAAATTATATGGTCTAGAATAATTGTTTAATTCTAAGCATTTGTTTTTTAATAATTCAATTGCTGTTTCATTACTATATCCATCATTTAATACGATAAATGCAAGAGGAATATTAACCCTTTCAATATCTTGCTTACATTCTATAGCACATTCTTTTACGCAAGGACAAGTTTTTATAACATTTTCAATATTATCTGGGAAAATTTTAGCTACATTTCCATTAGATGTATCCATTGTTGGATATATTCTTTTTATTTTACCTACTATATTAATAGAAAGATCTGAATTTAAAACTGCTAAATCTCCAGAATGTAACCATTTTTTACCATCACTATGAACTTTTAAAACATTATTTGTTTCATCTATGTTATTCAAATATCCTTTAAAAATTACTGGTCCAGAAGCACATAATTCTCCTACTTCACCAATTTCAACCTCTTTTTTAGAATCAGGATTTACTATCTTTATGTCTGTATATGGTAATTGAAATAATTTATATTCATCACCATTTTTAGCTTTATACTCATATGCTATACTTGATGTTGTTTCAGTCATTCCATACCCATTACATATTTTGACACCTATTGCACCATGTTCTTCTAAAAATTTATCAAATTGATTTTTAGATTCAGGACTTAATGGGGCACCACCATATGTTACTGTTTTTAAAAATGATAAATCAAAGCCATCAAATCTCGGATCATTCATCATATATTCAAAATAATGAGAAACACACATAAAATGATTTGGTCTATATTTTGTAAATAAATCAAATGCTTCCTTAGGGTCAAATGTTGGAACTATTATAGTTTCAATACCGAAACTTAATGGCATATGAATATTATTACATAATCCATAGTTAATAAACATTGGCAATACAGTTAATATTTTATCTCCACGTTCAAAGCTATCTACTAAAACTCTATATTGTTCTACCATAGCATTAAAATTTTCATTTGTAAATTCTGCTGATTTTGGAATACCAGTAGTTCCACCAGTATGTGATAATAATGCAGTATCATTAAATTTAAAACTTTCAGTTACTACCCTATTTTCTCCATCAGATAAATTCATTAATTTATCCCAAGACATTAATTTATTTCTAAATGAAAATTTTGTTTGGGCATCAAAATAACAAGATTGAGCAATTGATTTTATAGATGCCATTTGTTTAATAGCATCCGTTGGTATATATGTAGTTGGTGATGCTATTATAGTTCTATCAATAGATGTTTTAGGTAATATATCTTTAACTTTATAATAAAAATCTCTAAACATTATGAAATTCTTAGCAGGAACCTCAGATAAATAATGTTTAAATTCTTCTTCACTTGCTAATACAGGTACCATATTTGGAATAGCCCCTATTTTATTTAATGCATAAAATGATATAACCCCTTGTGGTATATTTGGTAAACAAATTGGAACATAATCACCTTTTTCAATACCAAGCATTTTAAATGATATAGCTAATTTTTCTATAGCATCCAAAAATTCGTTATATACCATTTGTCTTCCAAAATACGTTAATGCTTTATCATTAGTATTAATGTTATCCTTTTTCATGTAATCATATATTTTTAAATTTGTATTTTCATATTTTTCACTTTT
>CAKOWF010000064.1 GCA_934122215.1 uncultured Bacilli bacterium
TTTAAACTATTTTATTATTTTAGTTATATCTATTTTACTATATTGAATGTAGATAATTTAACTAAATTGGTTAATTGGTATATTTTAAAAAAAATTAAAAAAATAGTAAAATTTTTATTTTTTACTATTTATATATTATTATGGATTTAATCTATTAGGTCCTCTAAATAAAAATTCTGATTCTTTTATAGTTGGTATTCCTAATATTAACATTGTAAGTCTATCTATTCCTATAGCAAATCCACCATGTGGAGGACAACCATATTTAAAGAATTCTAGATAAAATTTAACATCTTCTCCTAAACCTTTTTCTTGGACTGATTTTAGTAATTTATCATATCTATGTTCCCTCTGTGCTCCAGAAGTTATTTCCATACCTTTCCATATTAAATCATATCCTTGTAAAATACCATTTTCATCTCTCATATGATAGAAAGGTCTTTTTTCTGCTGGAAATTCTGTTACAAACATGTATTCATGATTATATTTATCATGAGCTAATTTACCTACTAATTTTTCTGCTTCTGTAGTTAAATCTGTTTTTTCAGAATCATCTACTGTATAGCCATATCTTTCTTCTATTTCTTTATAAATTTCTGCTACTGTCATTTTAGGAAAAGGTAAAGTTGGAACTACTATATCTACTCCAAATACTTCTTTTATTTTATCTCCTAATTCTTCTTTAGTATGTTTTATTCCATATGTAATCATTTCTGCTTCTAAATTCATTACATCTTCAAAGCTATTTATATAACTAAATTCTACATCAAATGAAGTAAATTCTGTAGCATGTCTATTTGTATTTGAATTTTCTGCTCTAAAACAAGGAGCTACTTCAAATATTCTTTCAAAACCTGATGACATAGCCATTTGTTTATAAAATTGTGGTGATTGAGCTAAATAAGCTAATCTATCAAAATATTTTACTTCAAATACTTCACTACCTGATTCACTAGCTGCACCTATTAATTTAGGTGTATGTATTTCTATAAAATTATTGTTATATAAATATTCTCTCATATATCTTACTAAAGTACTTTGTACTTTAAATATTAATGCATTTTTTTCATTTCTTAAATCTAAAAATCTATAATCTAATCTTGTATCTAGATTTATATTTTCTAAATCTTTATAGTTTATTGGTAACTCAGGTGCTGAAACAGATGTTACTTCAATACTTGTTGGTATTATTTCCATACCATTTAGTTTAACATTTTCATTTTTAATTATTTTTCCTTTTACTTTTATAGTACTTTCGTTAGTTAAGGTTTCTACTAATTCTACCATTTTTTTGTTTTCTTCTACTGATTTTTCTATAGTTACTTGAATTTTTCCTGTAGTATCTCTTAGTACTATAAATTGTACCCATTTAATATTTCTTACATTATCTACAAATCCTTGTATTTCTATTTCTTCATCTATATGATTCTTTAATTCATTTATTTTCATTATTATTCTCCTTTACATCTTTTATTATTAACAATAGGGTTTAATTTTCTTATTTTAACATTAGGTAAGGATGTTTCAGGTATTTCTGGTAATTCTATATTTTGAAATTCATAAATTAATTCATGTAAATATGAATCATTTGTATTCTTAAATATTTTAAATATCTGTTCCTCATCATATGTATATAAACTATCATATGATATATATTTTTTCTCTATAGCGTATGCCGTTATCTTAGCTAGTAATTGCATCATATAATT
>CAKOWF010000065.1 GCA_934122215.1 uncultured Bacilli bacterium
TTAGCTTAGAGAGTATTCAAAAAAAATTAGAAACAAATGGTTTCAAAGGAGTATATATTTTAGATGATCATTTATTTAAAATGGTTAGCTCGAGTGAAAATACTTTAGGAATATATAGTGGTGAAAATAAAGCAATTATTCTTAATAGAGATTACATTAAAAATAAGAGCATTGGAATTCATGAGATGGGACATGCTTATTTAGATGGTTCAAGTACTAAAGAAATTATTCTTGATGATAGTATAATTATTTATGGAGATGGTTTAGAAGAAGCAGCTATGGCAATTTTTCAATGTAATTTGGATATAAAAAATATAAACAAACAAATTTGTAATATTTATCCATATCCATCAATATTATTTAAACAATTAGATATATTATATAAAAATAGTAATTGCCAAAAATATGATAATTTACTTATTCATTTATTTATGGAACCAGAAACATTAATTCCATTGATAAGAAATATATATGAAGATATATATACAAGAGAAATGCCATATTTAGATGAAGAATTAATAACAAAAAGTGCATTTTATATGATAAGTGGTATAGATACTTTAGTTGGCTATAATGATAAACTATTATATTCATTATTGTGTTGTATGAATTCAATATATCTAAATTTTATTAATACTGATGTAGAAAAAAAAGAATACAATGAAATATTTTTTAATTTAAATGATTTTAGAAAAACAAAGGAAGAAATATTGTTATCTAAAATATTTAATTCAGATACCATATATATGAAACGCTTAGAATTAAATTTAAAAAATATACTATCGTCAATGACTGAACGATTGGAAAAATTTGATAATGAGGAAAACTCTAAAACTAAAATTATTATGCCAAGATAGTTTAAAACTATCTTGTTTTTGTTTCCAAAAAGTAAAAGTTACATAAAATAAATTTAGGAGGAATTATGTATGAATAACTATAAGATCGTAATAGATGCTGGTCATGGTGGGAGTGACCCTGGTTCTAGTGGTAATGGAATAATAGAAAAAGATTTAACTTTAAAAATATCACAGTATATGTATGATTTATTTAAGGAAAAAGGTATACCGGTTACTATGACAAGAACTACTGATGAGACATTGTCCCCAACTGAGAGAGTAAACAGAATTTTAAATGCATATGGTGATGGTAGAAATGTAATAGTAATATCTAATCACATAAATGCAGGAGGAGGAGAAGGTCAATGTGTAACAAAATATGTATAATGATTAAAGCCGAAAATATTGTAAGAAATGGAGATTAGTTATAATATGAGTTACACAAAAGAAAATGAATTAATGGATGAAGGAAATATATCTGATGAAGAGTTTCAAGAAAAATATTTACCTTTCTATGATAATTTTAAAGAGTATATGATTAAATATGTAATACCAGATGTAGTAGCATTTTATATTGCAAATAGTTATTCAAGAGGATGTTTAGATGATAGTAAGTTATATAATCATATTAATTCTGCAGTAGATATTTTTAATTGTAGATGCAGTATTGATGTGATATTACCATCTATAGAAATGATATTAAACATAAAATATAATCTAAAAATTACTGATAGAAATCCATTAAAATTAGAAAAATATTATTAAAA